>CAWVWD010000456.1:0-4075 GCA_963933585.1 uncultured Saprospiraceae bacterium | reverse complement strand
ATTGGTAATATTATTTCGGGGTTAGTTGGTGGTTTACCGATTACGCAAGTTATTGTTCGTAGTTCTGCGAATATTCAATCTGGTGGTCGAACGAAAATGGTAGCTATTTTCCATGGTTTCCTATTATTAATTTCGGCTTTATTAATTCCATTCGTATTGAATTTAATTCCTTTAGCAAGTTTAGCAGCGATTTTATTAGTCGTTGGTTTTAAGTTAGCAAAACCTGTTTTATTCAAGCAGATGTATAAATTAGGTTGGACGCAGTTTATTCCATTTGCTGTTACTATTTTGGGGATCGTATTTACAGACTTATTAATCGGAATTTGTTTAGGCTTAGTTGTTGCAGTGTTCTATATTTTATTAAATAACTTTAAGCGTCCGTTTTATTTTGAACCTGAAAATCATTTAAATGATGATGAAATCAGAATCGAGTTATCGGAAGAAGTGACGTTCTTGAATAAAGCTGCAATTTTGAATACCTTAAAGCAATTACCAGAAAACTCTAAGGTAATTATTGACGCAAGTCGAACAGAAACGATTGATCATGATGTCATAGAAATATTAGAGGATTTCAAGCAAAATGCAGCGTACAAAAAAATTGAATTAAAATTCCATAATTTTGACAAGAAAGCAATGAAAAATCCTGTAAAAACTATTAAGGAGACGCTGGAAGTACGAGCATAAAAACGTAAAATGAAGCTTCAAATTATCTATAACAGGGAATAAAATTAGAGCTTAGGAATATTTTCATAAAATACTAAACCATTATAAAACAAGCAATATATTATGAGTTCAGAAATGGCAATTACACAAAGTGCAGCAACTCAAGCTGTCATGACAGGAGCGGAAGCAATCAATATTTTGAAAGTAGGAAATGAGCGATTTGTTAGCGAAAGCTTCATCAATAGAAGTTTTCCGGCACAAATTAATGCGACTTCGACTGGTCAATATCCTTTTGCAGCAATATTGAGTTGTATTGATTCTCGTGTTCCAGCGGAAATCGTATTTGATCAAGGAATTGGCGATATTTTCTCGGCTCGTGTAGCAGGTAATGTTACTGGAGTAAATGTATTGGGAAGTTTGGAATATGCGGTCAAATATGCTGGTTCTAAGTTAATCGTCGTTTTGGGTCATACCTCTTGTGGAGCCGTAAAAGGTGCTTGTGATGATTTGAAAGATGGCAATCTAACAGGACTTTTGGCAGAAATTCGTCCAGCTGTAGAAGCTACAAAAACAGCTGAATCAGAGGAAAGAAATTCTGGGAATAGTGATTTTGTCAATAATGTCGTTCTTAAGAATGTTCATATGACAATTGACAAAATGTTCAAAGACAGCGAGATTATTCGTGAGATGACAGAAGCGAATGAAATTGAAGTGGTTGGAGCTGTTTATGATGTAAAAACTGGAAAAGTTGAGTTTGTATAAATGAACTTGAATTATAAATTATAAACGATGAATTATTTTATCGTTCAATCAATCGCTCCTAACTTTTCGAAGTTAGGAGCGTTTTTTTATTCTAGATTATAATACCGAAAGTCTATTTGTGCTGAAAAATGTACCCATTTGAATAATTAATTACAAATCAATTCGCAAACCAACATTAAAACGCACATTGCTCATCGGCAATGACAGCCGTAGTCTTTCCAAAGGTTTTTCGGTATCAATAGCATCTTGATATTCAACTTTATCCAAATAAATCGTTTCTTTTTGGTAAGTATTGAGGTCTTCAAATTGGTCATTTCCATTAACTACAAAACTGGTAAGACTCGTTTTTTGGGGCGAATACGCCATATTTAACAATTGCAATTCCGAATATAATGCAAATTTTTCGTTCAGAAGATAATTTGCACCCAATGTTGCGTTCAATCCCGTCGCAATATTCCCCTTAGATTTTTGCGTCATTTTTGTCGTTACGACACCTGCAATGCCTCCTATAGCAGTATTTTCAATCTCATCGGTTACATTCATAAAACAGCCGAATGTTGCACCAATTTTAGCATAAGGTATCAATTTTGAATCGGTAGGAGCGTTAAAAACTAACTGAGGCGAAAGCAATAAACCATTGACGTAACGAGTAAATATTTGGTCATCTGTGAATTGTGCGGTAGTTCCCAAATTGGATACAAAACTTGCAGTTGTTGTCAATTCTCGACCAAATAAATAATCTATTCCAAGTTCAAAATCTACATTTTCATTAATTTTCTGACCGACTTTTATGGCAATATTCAGGCCTTCACCATAACCGCCTTCCAATATTTCATATATTTCATTTTCAGGGGAAACCGCTGAATTATAAAGGTTTGATTCTCCCGCACTTGTCGCAAAACCATAACCCGTTTGCATACCGAAATAGAAATTTTGAGCAGATAAATTGATAGATGAAATGGTGAAAAATGTGATAGATAGAATTTGTAAAATTCGTTGAGTCATAATTGATTTTTTTTAAAATTAGTGAATACCTTTTTAGCGTATCGAAAGTCAATTATGCTTTTTAGTGAACGGTTTAATTTTCTTAATACTGACTATATCGTTCTACATCACATTAATACATTAACACATTGACACAATACATTACAAATATTTCTCTCGAATTTCGTCCAATTCCGTTTTACCTTCCTTCAAATAAATTGGTTTATGAAAACCATGTAATTTATTTAAAATCGTCAAGAGGTTCAATCGTTCTTCATCGTTCAAATTTCCTGCGATAATATTTGACGCTTTGAACATTTCTTGCATAGCGATTGCTAATATTTGCTGACCTTTCGGGGTTCCAGTTAATCGAGTCGCACGTTTATCATTTTCATCCTGATAAGACTTTATCAAACCATTTTTTTCCAATCGCTTAATCACTTCCATTCCTGAGGACACTTCATTAATATTTTGTTGAATCAATTCTGTTTTTGTCTTATCCCCTTCATAACACAACGAAATTAAAAATCCAAAATCATCCAAACCTACTAAGGGCGAATCTTTTAGTGCTTTTTTGACATAAGTCTTCGCATACTTACTCATCAACCAAACGAAGTAACTAATTCTCCATTCCGAAAATTCAGATGACTTTTCCTTTTCCAAATTCGCTGCTTTCGATTTTCCATTATTCAACGACTTTTCATTCATCCAAAGTAAAAATGAAGCAGTCGATAATGACTCTTCATTCGATACTTCGTACTCCTCTACCATCGAAACCAATTCCTTTATTATCTCAAATTTTGTCATATCGAAAACGTACTATCACTTTCCAGAGTAATATTTATATAAAATAATTACAGAGCATGAATATAATTTACTACAAAAAAGTAATATTTTTTAAATTTTATAATGTTTTCGTTAAACATTATTTATTAAATAATGTTTAAACGCCAATCAAAATAATTATTGTAATAATAACAAATCATAAAAGTTAAAAAGAATGAAACAAATATTAATCACGTTTTTGATGAGTTTATCATTTGCTTTTACAATTCAAGCACAATCTGGGATTATAAAAGGACGTGTTTATAATTCGATTAATAACGAATCTATCATGTTTGCCAATTTAATCATTGAAGGTTCAAGTACCGGTGTCGTTTCTGATTTGGATGGAAAATACGAGATTACGGATTTAGAGCCGGGAACGTACAACTTAAAGGCTTCTTATCTAGGTTTTACAGATGTTACGATTTACGAAATCGAAGTAACGAACTCTAAACCGGCTGTGGCAGATATTCCAATGTCAGAAAATGCGGAACAGCTGGAAGAAGTAGTGGTAAGAGCTTCTCCTTTTAATAAGACAGAAGAAAGTCCGGTTTCTCTAAGAACAGTTGGTGTTGCTGAAATTCAACGAAATCCTGGTGGAAATCGTGATATTTCTCGTGTAATTCAATCTTTGCCGGGTGTTACGACAACGGCTTCTTTTCGTAATGATTTATTGATTCGTGGTGGTGGACCAAATGAAAATCGTTTCTATTTGGATGACGTAGAAGTTCCTGTTATCAATCACTTTGCAACGCAAGGGGCATCTGGAGGACCAAACGGAATGATTAATGTCGATTTTATTAGAGAAGTAGATTTCTACTCCGGTGCATTTCCTGCTAAC
>CAWVWD010000455.1:0-4078 GCA_963933585.1 uncultured Saprospiraceae bacterium | reverse complement strand
AAATTTAAACATTACTGTATGAATTTCAAGACACTACTATTATTCTCGATAGCCGTATTACTTATGAGCTGTGCGACAAATGCACCGGATGAGCAAGACGCTTCGATGGCATTGCCTCACTCTAAAGATATGCCTAAACAAAAATTATCAGCGGCCGCAAAACAAAAATTATTAAAAGCGACAGGAAAAGACGTGGAACGTTTATCGCTGATGACTTTTCAGAATTTGATTAATTCTAATGATAAAGACAAATTATATATTTACAATTTCTGGGCAACCTGGTGTAAGCCGTGCATAAAAGAAATGCCTTATTTCGAACTTTTACAAAATGCTTATCCTGATAAAGTTAAAGTAGTTTTTGTGAGTTTGGATCATCCTCAAAAGATTCAAGAAAAGGTTTTACCTTTTATTAGAGAAAAGGAAATTACAGCAGAAGTTGTATTGATTGAAAACTTCGGCGATAAGGAAATTCAAGCGATTAATGAAAATTGGGATGGAGCAATTCCTGCAACTTTGTTTGTGAATAATCAAAAAGATGTTCGTGACTTTAGACAACAAGAGTTTGAATTCGATGAATTAAAAGCGGTCATTTCTCCTTATTTAATGATGATTGATTAAGGCTAAAAATTGATTCCTTGACAAATTTTGCCAAACTCCAGTAAATTATGATTTCCGTAGCGGTTATTTGGCTGCCGTAACCGTTTCAAGATTTTACAGCAGCTAAGAGACAGTCATTACCAGCAAAAAATCATCAAATAACCAAAGAGGATTAGTACATTTTTTGTCAAAAGAGTAAAAGCAATTTAGAAGAAATTTTATTACTGCTCAGAAGAAAAGGGACAAAAAAAAATTATAGACCAAAGCATTCGAGGTCATAGTTTGTATTAATCTTACAATGTAATTAGGCGATAAACCACTTGTACTTTAGTAAGGTTCAAACGATGTGAATAGTCCAAATAATGATATATATAAGTAGATTATCGAACAGGTAATGCAGAAATCGCTTACTACGATATCACGCAATCGCCAGAAACAGCACGCTCGGTAGTTGTCATTTTACTTAGATATTTAACGGATGCGGTAGGGCAGATACAGACGATATCTGAAGAATCCAACAAGCTATCGCCATATAAATATCAATGCAGATTTAGAAACGTATCAAGGGCAGTTAGCCATATTTAATGCGAATATCATAGCCTCGCATATTAGGAAAATTAATTAGAATTGTATAAAATATTTGATATGCAATCATGAGTAAAAACCTTTGTCTTTCAAATAGATACACCAACCTTTTTAGTAGAAAAAACCTGATAAAAGTAGGCTATATCTCTTGTGTGATTGAAATACCGATGACGTCAATTTTTACCAACTTTCATTTTTTTATAAAATTGGCGACTATCTGCGTATTCGATATTTCAATCCCGACAAAACGAGTTAAGGTAGCTGCACCACCGAATCCACTGACCAGGCTTCTGGTTTCCCATCAAAAAGTGCCTTTGTATGTCTCCATGTATCTTTGAATAATTCTGAATGTCGATAAATATTTAAGTCATTTTCACTGTTCCAAAAGCTGTATGTAAAAAGAATATTTGGATGATTTTTATCTTGTAACAATTCCAAATATTCACAACCTTCAAACCCTCGAATTTTCTCCTTCCTTTCATCAAATAATACTTTAAATATTTCAATCTTATCTGCTTGAAAAGTCATTTTTACAATTCGCTTTATCATGGTTTTCTATTTGTTTCGTAGAGTTTATTTCGGCGGCAAAGGTAAAATTCATTTTTTGCGTTTTACTAAATTACGGAACATTCTTGAACAGAAAAGAAACTTTTATTTTTTTGAAATTCGTCAATTTTGTATAACCGGTTCGTCATTGAATAGAATAGAAATAATATATATGGACTGTGCCAGTAATAAAGTATTTGATTTGGTTATCAACTGTGAATTCCAACAATGGGTCAGAAATAACTTTCCCTTGCGTGAGTTTTGCTCGAAATCAGAACTGGAAATTATGGAAGAAGCAGCCGCAATAATTCGCTTATTGGAAAATCAAAAAAGGACATTTTCTCAACAAACGATTGACCGTAATTATAAGATAGTTCTGAATAAAATTTTACTTAGGTAATTTGTTTTAGCTCAAGTTTTTTTAAGTCAACTCTACTTCCAAAATTCCTTCTGATGCTTTCACAATTAACTTTTGTTGATTTGGAAAACGTAGTTTCAAGCGTTGTTTCAAATTCTCTAATCCAATTCCTTTATTTGTATTTGCAACAGCTTCAAAGGAATTCATGCATCTTAAAACTAATTGACTACCAGTCGTTTCTAAATCAATATGCAAAAAACACCTTCCTTCCGAGGATTCTACTCCGTACTTGAACGCATTTTTAACTAAAATAATAAATGAAAGTGAGGATTGATTTATTGTTTCAATAATGTCAATTCTGCTTCCGATTTTTCTTTTTCCAATATTGCGATTTCGGTACCTTTTTGAAATTATAAAAAATTCCACCATTTGGAGATTGAAACACATCAAATTTACATCATAAACTCCACCAAATTTACCTCATTACCAATTTCTAATTTTTTTCGCATGCGATAACGAGCAACTTCCACACTTCGCACCGAAATATTCATCAATGGAGCAATTTCTTTTGACACTAAATTCATTCTTAAATACGCACAAAGTCGGTGATCTTTTGGCGTGAGTTGTGGATATTTTTCTCGAATTCGCTGCAAGAACTGTCCATGAACTTGATCAAAATGTCGAGCGAAACCTTGCCAATCTTCATCAAGGCGTTCATCTGTTGAAATTTTACGAACTACTGACCGCAGCTGTTTACTCGTCATCGTATCTTTTGATGTTTTTGCAATTTTTTGGATTTCATTTTTAATTTTTTGTAATACCTCACTTTTCTGAACCAGGTGCATTGTATTACTTGCTAACTCTTGATTATTCCCTTGAATTTGCAACTCTAACTTTTCCTTTTCTAACTTCGAGATTTGATGTTGCCGAGCAGCCTCTAATCGTTTATATTCCACTTCTTGCTCTAATAAAGTTTGCTCTTGTTCCGATTGTAAAGCTGCTTTTTCTCGTTCAAATTGCTTTTTAGGAATCATTATTAAAGAGAAGAAAATCAAACCTGAAATAACAAAATAAATGGTATAAGCAAGCTTTGAAGCATACCATGGCGCAGCAATTCTGAAGCTATAAGTGCGAACCGCACTGTATGTTCCTTTAATATTTTGAGCTCTTAGGTGAAGCGTATATGTGCCATGATTTAGGTTCGTATATTCAATTTCTGATTTTTTTGTCCAAACTGACCATTTATCATCAAAACCTTCTAAGAAGTATTGAAATTCATTTTTATCTGTATCGGCAAAATAAGTTGCGGAAAACCTAAACCGTAAGGCATTACTTTTATACGGAATCGAAGGGCTCGCTTTTGACTTTAAGTTATTCCCATAATAAATAATACTATCATTTGACATCAATTGAACCATACGTATTAAGACATTAATGGTCGTATCTTCAATCTTTTGCGAAGGGTTATAATGCATAAATCCATTTTCGGTCGCAATGAAAACATTTTTATCATCGAAAGGATAAATTTCCTCAAAAGCGTCCACCATTTTATTAGCCAACTTTGGGAAAATTCGTTTTTTGATATTCTTATAAACACCCCCATCTCTAATATCCAAGATTCCAACTTCAGCATCCGTAACGTACCAAATATCACCATTTTTAGCCTCGATTAATCTTTTTACACGGGTCTTTTTCCCAAAGATTTCATTCCATTTTTGATTTAGCTCAAATCCGTTTTCGGCTTTATTATATTGATAAATCCCTTCTTTTGCACAAAAAACGACTTCGTCGCCAATTTTGAATGCATAAATTTGTAAATCAGAAGGAAAACCCTGTTGCTTACCATAACGCTCAATGGATTCTATTTCTGAAAAATCGTTATTAAAGCGAATTTTATGTAACCCCCGATATGGATGCGATATCCAAACCAACCCATTTTCGTCTTGAACAATTACTCGACAGGATTCCCGCCAATCTGATTCAAAATCATAA
>CAWVWD010000454.1:0-4080 GCA_963933585.1 uncultured Saprospiraceae bacterium | reverse complement strand
CATTGCCACTAAAACATTTCCGTGTTTGCTCATTTTTTTAATTTTCTCCCAGTTTATCCCGATTTTTCCTCGGGGCAGATTTCGCTGATTTGCACGGATTTTTTTTAAAAACATTTTGATATAAATAAAAATGCCATCGAATTTTTCGGTGGCGTTTTTTTTATTTTTAAATACTATAAAAATACTTTAGCATTCTCTTTCAAAGGATTTGTATTCTAATTTTCAAAAGTTGTATTTCAAAACTGCTGCAATGAACCCAGGGAATAATTTGAAACTTTCTAATTCTACAAATATGGAATTAAAATTACTTTGAATTTGTGCCTTCTCATTCAAATTTAAAAGGTTATTTCCAAGCAGACTAACCGTGTAAGGCTTGTCTTTGGCTTGATAAATAATTTTCATATTCCAATTAATCAATTCATTTCTGTTTAAATTATTTGAGGAAAGTAGATAACGGCAATCGCTTTTTATTGTCCAATTATTTTTATGAAAATCAACTGTTAGCAATGGTTGAACGTTGTTGAAGTAGTTTGTAATTTCTAAAGTCGTAAAAGTTTGCTGCTGCTGATTAAGCGTTACGCCTAAGCTATAATTCAATGCTTTTTTTTCTTTTTTTTCTAAACTTATCGTTAGAGCATTTTGAACATATTGCCATTCATTAATTTGATTTTGTTGAATAACAGTTCCATTTAATCGTTGCGTATTCAAGACCGTTTGTAATACAAGCTTTCCATCTAATATTTTTTTGTTTATGGATATTCGACCATTAAAATTATCTTGATAAGGTTGGATAATTGGTTGAATAATAATAAAATTAGGTTGTCTAATGGTTTGATTTCCAATAACATTTGAGCTTTTAGAATAATTTAAAACAATATTAAAATTCGTTTGGGTTATAATATTAAAATTAAGATAAGTCAAAGAAAAAGTATTGATTTGCGGTAATTGATTCGGATATAAAACGCCTTGATAAATGGTTTGTGCATTTTGAATTTGATAATTTGAAGTCAAATTTGTAAGCGGCTGTTCCGTGTTTTTTTGATTTGCGGAAAGCACTATAAAATGTAATTTTGAAAAATTATACCGCATAACCGCCGCAGGATTTATCCAAAATGCTTGATAATCCAAGCTATCATTTAATTCAAACTCATATTTATCCACATTCATTCCTACCCGAAAATACCAATGTTTATTTTCAAATTGTAAATAAGGTAAAATATGATGAATAGTTGTTTTTAGTTTTGTTTCACCTTGATATGTTGAAATGAAAGGAGTGCTTAAAAAAGTTAAGTTTTGTATTTTATCACTAAATTTATAATCTATTCCCAAACGCATTTTTTTAATATTATGCCGAAAAAGCAAGTCTAAAAAATTAGCAGATGTTTGAAAATTCTGTTGTTGCTGTATGGCTAATAAATTGATATTGAGCAAAGTATCTTGTCCGTTTAAGTTTAAATTATTTGTATTTTTCTGTTTTTGAAACGCATATTTTCCGATAAGATGTGTTTTTTCGTTCAACTTAAAATCTACATATAATTGTGGGAAAGCATGCCATTTTAACGTTGTTTCACGACTATTAATTTGCATTAAATCTTGATTAAAAAAGCCTTTTTTTGTTTGTATTATATTTTCTTTTTGAAAAGAAAAAGGAATATCCAATTCTAAAAATAAATATTTTCCTAATTGATATTGCAAACTTGATTGCCATTCAAGCAATGGTAATTTTGATTGTTCTTGACTTTGCCCAACGAAAACTTGCTCGTTTCCAATGTAGGTTCTCACGAAATCATTACCCGAAATGCGGTTAAAATTAACCGTTAATAAACTCGTTTTGATTTCTAATTTATCGGAAGGTTCATAAGATAAATTGGCAGCGAAAAGCCCATCTTTATTTTGTTGCAAATCGGATGGACTATAAAATGACTTCGGCAAAATTCCATCAATTCCATTCAATATACTATTCATCGAAGCCAACAAATTGCGCTCCGTTTGTAGATTAAAATAATCATTTGCGGTCAACACTTCTTCACCCGTATTATTTGCTTTCGCAAATAAAGTAACACCTAATTTTTTAGTAATACCAATACTATTCACTGCTATTTTATACTTTTTATCATAGCCGCCACCGAGTGCTACATTCGTATTCCATGACGCTTTGCCGTCATTATCCAAGTCAATATTCAAGGCAATTTTATCTGACGAAGCGTTTGAAAACTGCTCTTTAGTATCGGTATATTTATTAATTATTTCGATATTCAACAAATCCTCCGCACTAATTCCCTCCGTTGCTAATTGATGTTGATTGTTCAAAATATCTTTGCCTTCGACCAGTAATTTATCAATTTTTTGCCCATTATAGGTAATTGTTCCATTCGCGTCAACTTCAAAACCCGGTAACTTTTGAAGCACATCACCAAGTGTTTGTTCACTTCCTGTCAAGAAATTTTTAACATGATATTTAATCGTATCTCCTTTCTGAACAATGTCAATCGCCTTTGCAACGACCTCAATATTTTCAATGAGCTCAATTTTTTCTTTTAATTTTATTTCAATATAAAGACTATCATTTTCTTTTAAATCAATAGTTTGCAAATAAGTTTCATGCCCGATATATGCGGCTTTCAACAATACTTTTCCGTTCAAACTCGTCGAAAATGCCCAAGAACCATCATCTTTTGTAGCCGAAAAATCAAGCATAGACATTGAATCCGCCACAGAAACCAAAGTCACGAAACCACCTACGGCAGGACTTGAATCTGATAATGATAACTTTCCTTCAATTGTTATCTGAGCTAAAATAGCAGTAGATAAAAAAAAATAAATAATTAATAATGAGTATTTTTTGCACATTGCTTTATTTTTTCATTCCAGATAACATTACTCTTTTATAGTCCTCTTTCGTTATAAATTTCTCAAAATTAGGTATTTCAATACTGAAATTTTTATTTTCAATTTTTTCAATTTCAGAAATTTTGAAATGTTGTGTTTTTGTATCAATTTCCAAGATTAAACCAGGCAAACCTGCATAAACATTAGGTCCTTCCATGATTGGAATTTCTGTGGTGTACCAAGCCGTAGTCGTATCATTTTTTTCTTCAATAAGAATTGCCTTTTGACAAGTATAATTTAATATTTTTTTTGTTTCTTTCTGATAAGTCCACTTAGGGAAATTTTCTTTTATTGCTTCAGAAGGAGGCATTAAACCACCAGTTATATATATTTCTTGTTTCATAAAATCCTTGTAAATATCTACATAACCAGAGTTCATATTTTTAGGTTTATCCACTATTTTATCAAAGCTATACATTGATTTTCCTTTGTCATAAATTAGTTTGAAGTAATATTTTGCTTTTGATTCTTGAATTAACATCTCTTTCAAATCTGCTCTAAATTTAACAGGGATTACTTCATTTTCAACTATGTCTAAATTTAGTTTATTTTGTTCTACGTAATAAATACAATAGGTTTGCGAAGATGAAATATTTACAAATTTGAAACTAAATAAGAATAAAAACAAAAACAAAAACAATGATTTTTTCATGGTAATATATTTTAGTTGTAAATAGATATTGTTCGATATCTGAATTATGTTACATTTCTATTGATTAGAAAACAACCCTTCATTTTTAGACAAAGGGTTGAATTCTCTAATTTTACTGAATTTCGTTTGTAATTAATTACAATTTCCAGAGTGTCCTTCGTGCCAATTATTTCCATTAATATACATGATAGTCAAGCAATCTGGGTTGCCGTCATCATAAGAAAAATATTCTCCATCAATTATCATTAAAACTAAATTTGGAATTGCTTCTTCCCCTACTATATTTGGTAAAGAAGACACCGATATATTATCTAATTTTGGTAGCGTTACCACAGCATTTGAAGCGAAAGCACCAAATGAACAAACCAAAAGTCCGAATAGAAAAAACATTTTTTTCATTTTTCTAAGATTTTATATTAATAAAAATTAGGTTCTCAACATCTCGTTGTTAAGAATCAAGTTTAAACGTCCGTGTTGTTTTCTTTTTTCGGGTTTGCGCAGATAAAAAAAGTTAGGAAGTGACGGAATTTCCTGACAAA
>CAWVWD010000453.1:0-4082 GCA_963933585.1 uncultured Saprospiraceae bacterium | reverse complement strand
CAAAAGCTTTTGCACATAATAATCCGGAGTCATATAATACTGGTTATCCGTCATTTTCTCCTGACGGCAGAATATTATATTTTGTATCGGATATGCCGGGCGGATTTGGTGGAATGGATATTTATGTGTGTTATCAGGCTGGCGATAGCTGGTCTGCTCCCCAAAACTTAGGCGATAAAGTCAATACAGCCGGTGATGAAATTGCACCGTTTATTGGTGAAGGGTCACTTTATTTTTCTTCTAACTATTTACCAGGATTTGGTGGAATGGATATTTTTAAAGCGGAAAATATTGATGGAAAATGGTCAAACGTTTTACACCTCGGAACTGGTATTAATACGGCTTATGATGATTATGGTTTAGTTTTCGATAATGTGAGAGGTTATGGTTACATGACTTCTAATCGTGCAGGAAATGAGGATATTTATCGTGTGAAAGTAACTTCTGAACGTATTGAAATTGTTGTTTTAAATGATAGAAATCAACCAATTCAAGGTGCGAAAATTGACTTTTCAACTTGTGGAGAAGCTCCGGTAGTAACGGATGCAAATGGGCGGTTTAAGTTTATTGCTAATAGTGGTTTAGATTGTAAAGGTGTAAAAGTAAGTAAGGATGGGTATAAGCCTAAAGTGATTAGTGTTTCTGCATCGAATAAAGAATTACGATTGATTGAGGTACGTTTAGTCCGAGAATCAAGTCTCGCAGGAATGTATATTGGTACAGTGATTGACTCTCAGACGGAATCTTTTGTACAAGGTGTTCGTGTGAAAACTACAAATATGATGAACCTTGTTACGACAGAAACTTATACAGATAATAATGGACGTTATGCTTTGGATTTAGATCCACAATCGACTTATTCATTAAATTACTCGAAGGATAAATATTTAATTCCAAGCCGAACTGTAGTGACCAAAAGTGGTACTGACAAAACGATTTTAGGTGTTCAAACGTTAGAATCAAATCCGGATTTTGTTGATATTGTTGAAGGGAAAGGTAATTTGCCAGAAGATTATCAATTATATAGTACTGGAGAAGATAAAGGTTGTAAAGATTGTCCTCCCGGTCCAGTATTGAATACGAATTTACCAAAAGTTGCTTATGATGTTCAGTTCGGTGTATTCTCAAATCCTGATAAAAAGAAATTTAATCCTTTAAGAGCGTTTGGTTTTATTTATAGTCAAAGCCGTTCGGGAACAGTAAAAGCATATAAAATCGGAGCTTTTGAAACAAAATCTGAAGCAGAAAAAGTGAAAGCAGAATTGAGAGGAATGGGATATGAAGGTGCTTTTGTGACGACTTTGACGAACCAAAAAATGATGTCAGAAGTATTAATTGATAAAAATACGAATTATGGAGGTTCAGCAGGAAATGATAATCCTCCAGGAGGTAGTTTAACGCTTCCAACCCCTCCTAAGCTAAAACTAGCTTTGAGTAAAGCCGTTTTTAAAGTCCAACTAGGTGCTTATAATAACCCTAATTATTTTGATAAATCAGTAGTTGCAGGATTAGGAGAACTAACTTATTTGAAATTAGGAAATGGCGTTACATTGATTTTATTAGGCGAGTATACTTCTTATGCAGCAGTTAAAGAAGTAGAAGCGAAAGTAAAAGCAAGAGGAGTCGGTGCTATGGTTGTTGCTCTAAAAGATGGAAAGAAAGTTCCGTTGAGTACAGTTATCCAGAAATAGATTATTGATTTCATTTAGAAATTCAAAAGCCTCCACATTGCGAAATGTGGAGGCTTTTTTATCGTCAGAAACGGTGTCGATTTTCAAAATTAGCACAGTTTAATTTTCTAAACCACTCACTCGTTTTACGCCATCAGTCATCCGTTTCCAAGAAAATTCTTTTTTCTTTTCAATCACCGCTTCTATGAATTCTGCTTCCTTGTTCTCGATATAATATTTTAAAATCGCTTCTGCAATATCGTTACTATTTACTTCTGTCACAAAACCCGACACACTATCCGTCACAATCTCTGGTAAACCACCAACATTTGTTACAATCATTGGTTTTTCAAAGTGAAATGCTAATTGAGAAATACCACTTTGAGTCGCTGTTTTATAAGGTTGAACCACGACATCAGACGCACCAAAATAATATCTAACTTCGTCATTCGCAATGAAATCATCTTTTAAAATAATATGCTTTTGTAAATTATATTTTTCGATAATATCCAAATATTGCTGTTGTTCATCATAATATTCTCCAGCGATGATTGCTTTGATTTCTAAGTCTTGAATTCGCTTATCTGCCATCGCTTCTAATAGCAAATCCAAACCTTTATATTTCCGAATAAAGCCGAAAAACAAAATGTATTTTCCACTTTCGTTCAAGTCTAAATATTGTCGAGCTTCTTTTTTTGGAAGACGTTCCCCGTAATTATCATAAATCGGATGAGGAACAAACTCAACCGGTTTGTCCGTCGTAAACTTTCGCATATCTTCTCCAACCGATTTCGACATCACGATAAATCCATCGACTGCACCAACAAAGTAATTTGAAAAAATCCTATCGCCAGGACGACTTTCGTGCGGAATAATATTATCAATAATCGAAGCGACTTTCGTATGTCCATTACTTTTGATAATGCGTAAAATAGTTCCGAAGCAAGGGCCCATAAATGGCAACCAAAACTTACAAACTACCAAATCAGGTTTTTGCTTTTTAATTTTTCGTCCAACTTTCCACCAATTTAACGGATTCACCGAATTGATTTCTACCGAAATATCCAAATCTGCAGGTTTTGCATCCGCCGAATATTGCGTCTTTCCAGGAAACAGAAAATTAGGATATTGCATACTAAATGTCACAACGTTCACTTCATGACCTTCATCTTGAAAAGCTTTCGCAATGCGCTCATTATAAGATGCTAATCCACCTCGAAGCGGATGTGCTGGACCGATTATCGTTATTTTCATTTTAGTTTTCTTAAAGCCTTCCATCATTGCGGCACATGCCGCAATCCATTAAGCGTAAGGACTAGATATTGGAAAAGTTATAATATTTGTTCCGTCATTTTTAGGCAACTCTGATCTACGCCGTAATGACAGGCTTTATTAGGTTTTGTTTTTTTTGTTTAAAAACTAATCTTTCAAAACCTTCTCCACCTGATAATTATTCCTTCTTGGATTCACCCTCGCAATCATCTCTGCCAAAAAACCTGCTAAAAATAATTGTGTACCAATAATGAAAAATAAAATACCTAAGAAGAATAATGGTCGGTCGGTCATGTTATATTCATCTAAGAAAATCTTATTGAAACTTAAAACCATTAAAATAATTGTTCCTAAGAAAAATAAAATTGCTCCAAGTGTTCCAAATAAATGCATTGGACGTTTTCCGAATTTGCCAACAAAAGTAATCGACAATAAATCTAACAAACCTTTCACCCCTCGATTCCAACCACCAAATTTCGTTTCGCCATGAATACGAGCTTGATGTATAACGACTTTCTCCCCGATATTTTGAAAACCTTCCCATTTCGCAATCAATGGAATATAACGATGCATTTCGCCATAAACCTCAATGTTTTTCACAACATCATTCTTATAAGCTTTCAAGCCACAATTGAAATCATTCAACTCAATTCCACTCATTTTACGAGTTGCCGCATTAAAAAACTTACTCGGAACAGTTTTCGACCAAGGATCATGACGTTCTTTTTTCCAGCCTGAAACTAAATCAAAACCATCCGTTATAATCATTTTATATAAACCCGGAACTTCGTCTGGCGAATCTTGTAAATCGGCATCCATCGTAATGACAACGTCGCCTTTTGCGTGCTCAAAACCGACGTTCAAAGCTGCAGATTTACCATAATTTCGACGAAATTTGATGCCTTTTATACTCGGGTTTGATTGGTGCAAATCTTCAATAACTTTCCATGAAGTATCTGTACTACCATCGTCGACCATCAAAACTTCATACGAAAAATTATTTTCCATCATCACTTTACGAATCCACGCTTCTAACTCCGGTAACGAACCTTCTTCGTTTAATAAAGGTACTACGATTGAAATATCCATTTTATTAAACGAAGAAGGTTCGTTACCGGAGTTAGAAGCGTGGATTCGTAA
>CAWVWD010000452.1:0-4107 GCA_963933585.1 uncultured Saprospiraceae bacterium | reverse complement strand
GTGATTTTGGTTTAGATTTATATGATTATGGGGCGAGATGGTATGATGCGAGTGTCGGTAGATGGCATGGAGTAGATCCTTTGGCTGAGGCGTTTATTGTGCATTCTCCTTATAATTATGTAGCTAACAACCCAATACTAATGATAGACCCCGATGGACGTACATTTATCAATGGACAAGAGTTAATTGATAAATATAAAAAACAAACAAGGAAAAATATTAACACAACCAATGAAGCTATAAACACGTTTAAAACCACCGCATCAGCAGATTTTATAAAAGGTCTTAGTAATATTGTATCAACACTTGAAAGTAATTTAAAGAAAGTTGAAAAACTCGAAAATTCGAAGCAAAAATATTCTATAGATAATTCCAAAAGTTTAGGTTCAAGCATGAGTAAACATAAAAATGAAAATGGAGAGTATGAAAAAAATATTGGACAAGGAAGAACTACGTGGAATTCTAAAAAGGATGTAATTACTTTTCATATAGACAAAAACGCCCCTAATCCCTTATCAACATTGGCAAGTGAAATTGAACATGGATACCAATATGAAATGGGATTGACAAGTTTTGTTAACGGAGCTTCAGGCCCTTTACATGATTATTTTGACGAAATCAATTCTTCAAAAGCTCAGTATGCTTTCCAAGGTAAAGATCCAAATGGTTCAATTACACTACCCGCAAGTTATAATGGTTTTATAAGAAAAGATATTGGATTAAATTCTACTTTGGTTGATATAATTAATGGGTCACCTGATGAACATATCAATCAGAAAATAAAAATATGGTTTGGCAAATCAATATCTAAATTTACAGGAGCCGAAATGAATATGTCCTTAGAACGACTTATGGCTCAACAAAATAAAGGAAGGAAACGTCCTATTCATAAGTATAAACCCCAAGTTAAAGAAGATTAATTCTATAGTTATTATTTTGACGTTCCTATGTGAGTTGACATTTAATTATTATTGGTATCAATTTGAACCCATTTTGAGCATTTTTCTGATGATTTTTAGGGTTTTTAAATATAGTTTTATATTTTTATTCTTAGTAAACTTTCTTTGAAAATCTGTCCACTGAAATTAGACCACCTCAAGATCGCATGAAAGCGACGACGAACTGAATGAGATGAATGGTTTCTATATCCTTCTTGCAATGTTTCTACCTCTAATTTTGTGAATTTTATAAATCGCATACCACAAGATAAACTCATTTCTTTAAAAAAAAAGTGCTGTTTAATTTTGTTTACCTACTTAGATTTAGAATTACGCCTGAAGTAAAAGCGAAAGCGAAGGCAAGGAAGAAGGCGGAGAAAGCACGAAGAAAAACGGAACGGAAGAAGAAAGGTTAAACTAGAAACGGCATTCCAAATTAATGGAATGCCGTTTTAATATATTCTTTTAAGGCAAAGGCAATGCCGTTTGCCCTACAATTTATCTCGACAAAAACATCGAACGATTTCTCGAAATTTCTCTAAAGAACGGATCGTTCAAATCTTTGATAAAGCGAATTGCTTCACCGGTAGATTTCATTTCTGGTCCTAAATTCTTATCGACATTCGGGAATTTATTGAAACTAAAAACGGGGATTTTGACAGCATAACCGTCCAATTTATTCACCATTTTAAAGTCTTTCAATTTATTCGCACCAATCATGACTTTCGTAGCAATATTCAAATATGGCATTTGATAAGCTTTCGCAATAAACGGTGTCGTACGAGACGCACGAGGATTCGCTTCAATTACATACACTTTATCATTTTTGATTGCAAATTGAATATTAATCAAACCTTTGACTTCCATTTTCAAAGCAATTCGTTTCGTATATTCTACCATATCGTCAATCACTTTTTGCGATAAACTATAAGGTGGTAACAAGGCAAAACTATCGCCAGAGTGAATTCCTGCAGGTTCAACGTGTTCCATGATTCCCATGACATGTACGTCTTCGCCATCACAAATTGCATCAATTTCTGCTTCGCTTGCACGATCCAAAAACTCATCAATTAAGATTTTGTTACCTGGAATATGTTTCAAAATACTCACTACTTGCTCTTCCAATTCATCGTCATTAATAACGATTCTCATGCGTTGTCCACCCAAAACGTAAGACGGACGCACCAAAACTGGATAACCAACTTTATGTGCAACTTCCAAGGCTTCGTCTGCATCAACAGCTGCTCCATATCTTGGATAAGGAATATCCATTTCCTTTAATAAATTAGAAAAACGCTCTCTATCTTCCGCCAAATCTAAGGCTTCGTAAGATGTTCCAATAATTTTAATACCTTCTGCGGTTAGTTTTTCGGCTAATTTCAAAGCGGTTTGTCCACCCAATTGAACAATCACACCTTCTGGTTTTTCAAGGTCGATAATCTCCTTAATGTGTTCCCAAAAGATTGGTTCAAAGTATAATTTATCCGCCATGTCGAAATCCGTCGAAACGGTTTCTGGATTACAATTAATCATAATTGATTCGTAACCAGCTTCCTTCAATGCTAATAAACCGTGAACACAACAATAATCAAATTCGATACCTTGACCAATTCTATTTGGACCTGAACCTAAAATGATAATTTTCTTTTTATCAGATGGAATAGATTCATTTTCAGTATCAAAAGTAGAGTAGAAATATGGCGTTTCAGCGTTGAATTCCGCCGCACAAGTATCTACCATTTTGTAGGTTCTACGAATATCTAATTTCATTCTGCGATTCCAAACTTCATCTTCTGGCACTTTCAATAACCAGCCGATTTGTCCGTCAGAATATCCAACTTCTTTCATTTCTCGCAACAACTCCTCTGGCACATTATCCAAGAAGCGATATTGCATCAAGTTCTGTTCTATCTTCACTAATCGCTTGATTTGTTGAATAAACCAAGGATCAATTTTTGTTAATTTGTGAATTGTTTTGGCAGGGATTCCAAGACGCATGGCATCTTTCAAACGGTAAATTCTGTCATCACGAGCGTGTTCTACCCGTTCCAAAATTTCAGAAGTTTTATACCATTCTTTGGAATCTGCTCCTAATCCCATTCTACCATTTTCTTGCGACTGACAAGCTTTTTGCAAAGCTTCCAAGAAGTTACGACCGATTCCCATTACTTCACCAACAGATTTCATCTGTAAACCAAGTCTATGATCAGCACCACTGAATTTCTCAAAATTCCAACGAGGCATTTTCACGATTACATAATCTAAAGCTGGCTCGAATAAAGCGGAGGTTGTTTTGGTAATTTGGTTTTTAAGTTCGTCCAATGTGTAGCCAATTGCCAATTTCGCAGCAATTTTAGCAATCGGATAACCAGTTGCCTTACTCGCTAAAGCAGATGAACGAGAAACTCGAGGATTAATTTCAATTGGAATTAATTCTTCCGTATCAGGATTTTGGGCAAACTGTACATTACAACCGCCGGCAAACTCTCCTAAATTCCGCATCATCAACATTGCATCATTCCGCATTTTTTGATAACCGGTATCAGAAAGTGTCATTGCAGGAGCAACCGTAATCGAGTCACCTGTATGAATTCCCATTGGATCAAGGTTCTCAACTGTACAAATAATAACGACATTATCATTATCATCTCGTAAGAGCTCTAACTCAAACTCTTTCCAGCCCAAAACAGCTTGTTCAATCAAAACTTCATGCGTCGGAGAAGCATCTAATGCTCGACGTAATAATTCATCGAACTCAGAAGCATTGTGTGCAAAGCCACCGCCATAACCACCTAAAGTGTAAGAAGGTCGCAAAACAAGCGGAAAGCCAATTTTTTGAGCACCTTCTTTTCCTTCTAAAAAGGAATTAGCAATATGAGATGGAGCAACGTCCATTCCCAATCTTTTTACAAATTTCTTAAATTCCTCTCGATTTTCAGTTAACTCAATCGCAGCTAAATCCACACCGATTAACTTGATATTGTATTTGTCCCAAACACCTTGTGCTCCAGCTTCCATAGCCAGATTCAAAGCTGTTTGCCCGCCCATAGTAGGCAGCACAGCGTCAATATGTCGTTCTTCTAATATTTCAATTATGCTTTCGACTGTAAGCGGAAGTAAGTAAACGTTGTCGGCGGTAACCGGGTCGGTCATAATAGTTGCTGGATTC
>CAWVWD010000451.1:0-4114 GCA_963933585.1 uncultured Saprospiraceae bacterium | reverse complement strand
GATATAATTTTTCAAAAATGTATAGTAGTATGAATTTTTTTTTAAAACCATTAAAAACGCAACAATTATGAACTTCACACGCCTGCTAATTTTAGGAATTTGCCTATTTTCTACACTTAATCTTGCCGCACAAGGTGAAGGCAATATTTGGTATTTTGGAAAAAATTTAGGTTTAGATTTTAATAATAACCCGCCAACTTTAATGACTGACGGTGCGATGAATACTTTTGAAGGTTGCTCGTCTGTGGCAGGTAAAGATGGGAAATTATTACTTTATACAGACGGAATTAAGGTTTGGAATCGCAAACATGAAGTGATAGAAGGTGGCGCTGATTTGCATGGACATCCGTCTTCTACGCAGTCGGGAATCATTGTGGCAAAGCCGAAAAGTACGTCTATTTATTACGTATTTACGGTGGATGCACAGGAAGATGGTTTGGAAGGGTTGGAATATGCAGAAGTTGATGTGATGGCGAATAACGGTGACTGCAAGGTTTTGAAGAAACATATGATGTTATTACCGGACGCAACAGAGAAAGTGACTGGCGTTATACATGAAAATGGTCAGGATATTTGGATTGTAACGCATCAATGGGAAACGAATGCGTTTCATGCGTTTTTGGTGACAGAAAATGGTGTTCAGAAAGAAGCGGTGATTTCTAAAGTGGGGAAAGTTCATCGTGGAAAGTTAGATAATAGTATCGGTTATTTGAAGGCTTCACCGAATGGTGATAAAATAGCGATTACGCCACATGAAGATAGCCGTTTTGATGTTTTTGATTTTAATAATAAAACAGGCGAGATTTCTAATGTCAAGGAATTGACGATTTCCACTGGTTTTGGTTATGGAATTGAGTTTTCGCCTTCGGGAAAATATCTTTATACGTCGACTGCTTTTGATGGTGAAATCGCTCAATATGACTTGACTTTGGATGATTTGAAAGCATCTAAAGCAATATTGCGAAAAGCGGATAATAAAAGTGTCGGTGCGTTACAAATTGCTCCGGATGGTAAGATTTATTATCAAATTTATGGGGGCAAATATTTAGGTTCTATCTCCAAGCCAGAAGCAAAAGGGGGTGCTGCGTTGCTTTCTGATAAAGCGATTTTATTACCAGGAAAAATTGGTCGTTTTGGTTTACCGACTTTTATGCAGACGTATTTTACGGAAGAAAATATTGATAAGAATCTAAATGAAAATCCGATTACGGAAATTCCGGAAGTAGAAATTGAGAAAAAGCAACCGTTTAAAATTGAGATTATTATTAAGGAAAAAGTATTTAAAGAAGCGGGAAATCCGAGTTCTGGAAAAGTAGGAACGACTCCGGTTTATGGTGTAAATATTGGTGAAAATACATTATCACTTTTTGGAAAAACGGATAAGAATGGCACTTGGATAATTGACGGAAAAAAGGAAATAGATTATACGATTACGGTGGTTCGAAAGGGTTATTTTAATAAGGTTTTGAAAATTAAAAAAGAAGATATTTTGGAGCGTTTAACGAACTTGAATCGAACGGCGACTTTTAACGTAGAAATGGAGAAGATTTATAAAAATGTTGAAATCAAATTAGATAACGTTTATTACGATTATAATTCTGCAAACGTTCAGACGACTTCTTTATCTGTTTTAGATCAATTAGCAAAGGTTTTGAAGCAAAATCCACAGATTAAAATTCAACTTTCTGCTCATACAGATTGTCGAGGAACGGATACTTATAACCAGGCACTTTCGCAGAAACGAGCAGATTTTGTCGTGAATTATCTGATTTCAAAAGGTATTAATTCTGCTCGTTTACAAGGTCAAGGTTATGGTGAAAGTTCTCCTGCGACGAGTTGTGATTGTGGAAAATGCAGCGATGATGAACATCAAATGAATCGGAGAACGACTTTTAAAGTACTTTAGAAATCGCCAATATTATTTTGATAACAACTTAAATTAATGTAAAAACAAAATAATAAATTAAGCTAATCCGTAAAACGAAATAATTTGGTCCGTTTGCCCTTGTTTAGTATTAACCAATAACTATTTTAAATTAATGAAAATCTACCTTGAAAACCAACTAAATTGTAAAGTGAAATCCATGAAATCTGTTTCTGGAGGATGTATTAATGATGTTAAAATCATTAATACATCGGTTGGTGATTATTTTATTAAGGTGAATTCAGCGAAGCATTTTCCGAAAATGTTTGAAGCAGAAGCGAAAGGTTTGGAATTGTTGCGTAAGGCAAATGTGATTCGAATTCCAGAAGTGGTTTTTATTGGTGAAGATAATGGGTATTCGGTTTTGGTGTTGGAACGGATTCACATTGGACGAAAGTCAGATACTTTTTGGAAAGATTTTGGACGAAATTTAGCAAAGTTACATCAGCAAACGAATCCGAATTTTGGTTTGAACCATTCAAATTATATTGGTTCACTGACACAATTGAACCGTCATCACGAAACTTGGACGGACTTTTTTATCCACGAACGATTAGAACCTCAAGTGAAATTGGCAACGAAAAAAGGTTTTATAAACACAACGATTCGAAATCAATTTGAACGCTTGTATCTGCGACTTTCGTCAATATGTCCGAATGAAAAATCATCTTTAATTCATGGCGATTTGTGGAATGGAAATTTTATGACGGATGAAAATGGCAATGCTGTTTTGATAGATCCAGCGATTTCGTTTTCGAATCGAGAAATGGATTTGGCGATGACCAAACTTTTTGGTGGTTTTTCAGATTCATTTTATAAATCGTATAATGAGAATTTTCCATTAGAAAATGGTTTCAAAAAACGAGTGGATATTTATAATTTATATTATTTGATGGTTCATGTGAATTTGTTCGGAGCGAGTTATTTGAATGATGTGAAAAACATTTTGAAGGTATTTTGAAGGTATTTTGAAGGTGATGCTGGATGCTTACCTCAAGAATTCGCAGGAGCATCTAACATCAAGAAAAAAATACTTCCCAAAAAATACTTCATATTTCATAGTTAGGTTTACTTTTGTAGTGTAACTTTTTAACTTTAAAATTATGAAGCACTTATACTATTTTTTACTATTTATAGGTTGTTTTTTCACTCAATTCGCTCATGCTCAGACGACAGTATCGGGTAGAGTAGTAGATGCGGAAACGAATGAATGGCTGACAGGCGTAATGATAAGTTCTAAACAGTTAGTTGGGACGGCAACAGATGCCGACGGTAAATATTCCATTTCTATTCCTGGAAATGTAACCGAATTAACTTTCCGATATTTGGGTTATGAAACCCAAGTAATTCCATTGAAATTAGCTGGTTCAAAAAGTATTAGCTTGAGTCTCAAATTATTAACTCAAGCGTCCATTTTAAATACCGTGACGGTTACCGGCGGACGGCATGAGCGACTACTCGAAAACGAGATTGCAACGATAGAAGTGATTCCACCAAGGTTTATTGAAAATAATGCGATTACATCGTTGGCAGAAGTGATGGAACGAACGCCTGGGGTTCAGATTTTGGATGATCAAGTGAATATCCGAAGTAGTGGATTTTCGTATGGTGGCGGAAGTCGAGTCGGTTTAGTTGTAGATGGTCAACCGCTCTTGGGTGCTTTGTTTGGTGATATAAAATGGAATTTTATACCAATAGAAAATGCCGGACAAATTGAAGTTGTAAAAAGTGCGGCTTCTGTATTATATGGTTCGAATGCGATGAACGGAATTATCAATGTAACCACTGCCGAACCGACTTCGGATCCTTACACGAGCATTAGCATTTATAGAGGTGTAATGGATAGTCCGCCTACTAAATATCGACAATGGTGGGAAGAGGATGAGCCGCCTTTTAATATCGGTTTGTTTTTTGCTCATCGAGTGAAAGCAACGGAGAAATTGGATGTGACTTTTGGTGGAAATATGCACTACAATAAGTCGCACATTCAGAAAGGAGATGAAGCTCGTTATCGTGTGAATTGGAAAATGAAATATCGTTTGAGTGATAGAACGACTTTTGGTTTGAATGGTAACTTTATGTATCACAAACTTGGAAGCTATTTTATTTGGGAAGACGCAGATACGAATTCTATGAAGCATATTTCTCCTGCTTCATCAAATAAACCTAAGCAAGCATGATCGATGTTGA
>CAWVWD010000450.1:0-4129 GCA_963933585.1 uncultured Saprospiraceae bacterium | reverse complement strand
AGGTGTAACCGCTACTGCAAATAATGTGATTACTAATTCCCATCGGCTATCTAAAATCAATAGATTTTTTGTCATTTCCGCGGCCATTTCCTCACTTTTTATCATTGCTTCCGTAAGCGGAATTTGTTGATTTATCCACATTAAAAGCATAACGAAATTAAAGGCGACCAAAATAATAATTGTACAATAAAGAATATTATTTAGATGTGGAATTTTATTTAGATGTAATTCTTGGAGCGTCGCACTTCTATATCGCCAAATCGCGTAAGCAATACAAGGCAAAAGAAATGTAAAAAAATGACTTAAAAAAAGGAAAAATCGAATTTGATTTCGTTCGTCAGCAGTACTATTTGCGGTTAGGTTTTTTGCCATTTGTGACGCATTTTCCATTCCTAAAAGGCTTCCAGCAAATTTTATAAATATCGCTCCGAGTAAAGCAAAACCAAAACAAAAAAAGACAAAGTATAATAGTTCTTTGAGGTAGTGAGCTTCTATATGAATTCGTGGTTGATTCAATTTGTCGAATTTAAAGTTTGACCATAAAACAACAAATTTAAACGAATTAAATGATTTAAACGTAAAGATGCAAAGTTCACGCAAAGTTCGCAGAGAAAAACTTAATAAAAACCGGCATGCTGAATCAAGTTCGGCATGACGGAAATTTATTTTTCAGGTTGTACTTTTTATAAAATCTTATAAATCAATAAAATTATCCAAGTACAATGTCCAATCATACGTATTATAAGAAATACTCGGTTTTCCAGCGTTACGATGTAAGATTTCGTATTTTTTCAAAAAATCTCTAACCTTTTCCTTATTACCAAAATCACCTCTAAACCAACTAAATAGACTCGTCACATAAACCCTATCTTCGGTTTCATAATATCGAGAAGTAGCGGCTAAATGGATTTCTGTAGATTTATCCATTTGCTCCTCTAAATGTTCTGCATCATAGGCTGCGACTGCCGGACAACTTTTTGCACCACAGTTCAAAGCAAAATGAACCCTTGCGTCTGTTTTCTCTGTTCGGAACTTTTTTTCAAAATCACTGACATTCCATTTTGATAATAAACCTAATGATAATTTAATTTTTGAGCGCCGAATAATTCCATGTTCGATATCATCAAAACTCAATAATTCGCCGGCAATGGTCATTCGTTTGGTATGAAAGAAATCACTTCTATCTTTATACAAATCAGGGTTTTCTTTCAACAACACTTGAATAAATCCATTATACACATTTATCCAAAATGCTTTTTTGCGATTGTCATTCGTCAATTCACTCGCCAAAACATCGACCTCAATATTTTTCAAACTGTCGATAATCGGTTGTGCGTCTTCGTTATTGCGTAAAGCATTTATAAAGCGTTTGGAAAGCGTTACGTAGGTCGTAGCCGTCATTTCGTTATTGACAACCGTCACTTCTGAATCATTACAAGCGACGATTGCCGTCAGATTTACGACCATTAGAACTAATAAAAGCACTTTTCTCATAGCATTATTTAATTTTGATTTATAATGAAGTTTAATTTATTGATATCATGTGAATGTGCGTTTATTGAACAGTTTAACCATCATTTTGATTAATATCTTTATAAAATATGTATTTATCTGTCATTATACCGACTTTCAACGAAGCGGAGAATTTAAAAAAATTATTACCTTTTTTAATTAAAAACGCACCGAAAACAAATTTTGAAATCATCGTTTCGGATGGCGGAAGTATAGATAATTCTCTGGCTATTGCTAAATATTATGGTGTCACTGCCGTAAAAAGTCCACAAAAGGGTCGAGCTTCTCAAATGAATTATGGTGCTAAATTAGCGGAAGGCGATGTTTTAGAATTTATGCATGCGGACACCTTTCCGCCGAAAGATTTTTATGCTGAAATCGAAAAAGCAATTACCGAAAATTATCCTTGTGGCTGTTTCACATATCGTTTTGATTCTTCGAGTATTCGATTAAAAATCAATGCTTATTTTACCAATTTCAATTTTCTTTGGTGTCGAGGAGGCGATCAAGCGATTTTTATTACAAAAGATGTTTTTAAGGAATTTAATGGTTATCGAACAGATTTTTTAATAATGGAAGAATATGATTTATTAATAAAAATGCAATCGAAATATCCTTTCAAAATAATTAAAAATAATGCGATTGTATCCGCGAGAAAATATAATGAAAATGGTTATCTGCGAGTTCAAATTGCAAATCTGGTAGTTTTTAATATGTACCTTTTCAATTACTCGCAAGAAGCAATGGTGGAAATGTATAATAAATTATTGAGGAGAAATTAATTTTGTTAGGTTCGGAGTCAAACGGTTTGAAACATGTCAATACCTCATGGTTACCTTAAAAAAGCGTAATATTTTCTTATTTTATTCGCTTACACCCTTTCAGTACTAACTTATGCAGTATTGTTAGACTTCAAAAAAAATGTCTGATACTTTTTTGTACCTCAATACATACTTGTTATAGTTTTCAAAATGGTGCGTCAAGTCACGTTCTATTTAATATAGAAGTCGTATTTTGGCGGAAATTAAACAATATTATTTAGTGTGGGAAATTGGTATTCAATTAAAAACACCGTTTTAAATTAAACATTAAGATATGAAAAAAGTATTATTTTTTGCATTAGCAATTAGCTTATTAGCCGCTTGTTCACCTAAAACAGTAGAACATTTAGAAGGTAAGAACTTCGGCGAAACGATTTCTGAAAAAGGAGCGATTTCTTACGACAAACTACTGACTAAAATGGAGTCAAATGGTGGCCTGGAAGATATAAAAGTGGAAGGAAAAGTAGAGAAAGTTTGTCAGAAAAAAGGTTGTTGGATAACAATCGTTTCTGATGATGCTACAGCAGAAACAATGGTGGTGAAATTCAAAGATTACGGTTTCTTTATGCCAATTGATTTGTCTGGAAAAAAAGTCGTTATGCACGGAAATGCTTATATCGAAACGACTTCTGTAGATGAGTTACGTCACTATGCAGAAGATGCTGGTGAATCAGAAGCAGAAATTGCTAAAATTACAGAACCTAAAAAAGAGTATAAGTTCTTAGCGGACGGTGTTGTGATTTTGGATTAAAAAATTTCCGTCATTCCGAGGAAATGGGCAACAGAACTCAGCTTTATAAAGCCTTCAGCCCTTGCGTTTGGTAGATTCCGACCTTCGTCGGAATGACGGGCTTTTTTATCTTTTTATAATGAAACAATGAATATCATGAAGAATACACTTTGGATTGTTTTAGTGGCCTTACTTTCTTTTAATTTTGCTTGTTCACAACAGTCTTATGAAACGGCATCTGTAGGAAATTATAAATCGAGTGTGGGTAACGATCTTTATTCAAAAGATGAAATTAAACAAGAAGAACGGAAGATTATTTATAATGGTTCAATGTCGATTAAGGTCAAAAAATTGGAAGAACAAACCAAGCAAGTCATCGAAAAAGCGAAAGCTCAGGGTGGTTACATGGTAAGTTCTGATATAGATAGGGTGACGATTCGGATTCCTGCCGCAAAGTTGAATTCGTTTATGGATGAAATCGCGATTTTCGGAGAAGTGGAAAGTCGAAATGTTTACAGTCAGGATATTACAGACGAATATGCCGATATGGGAATACGTTTGGATAATGCCGAAAAAGCGAGAAAACGCTATTTGGAGTTATTGGAAAAAGCAACGGACGTAAGTGATATCTTAGCAATCGAAAAGGAATTAGAACGCTTAAATGGCGAAACCGAACGCTTGAAAGGGCAAATTAATAGTTACGATAAACAAGTAAAATATTCAAGTGTCAACGTTTATTTTATTGAAAAAGTAAAACCCGGCCCAGTAGGTTATATTTTCGTTGGCTTGTATAAAGCCGTGAAATTTTTATTTGTGAGAGGTTGATTTTTAATAGAAACCTATGAGGTTTTGAAAACCTCATAGGTTTGACGAACAAACGAACAAACCATAAATGAAATTACTCAATAAATTACTTTGGAAAGGAAAAAATAAGTGGCAGATTTTCGGGGCTGCATTAGGAACATTTATTGGAATGTTTTTGCTTTTGCAATCGGTTCAGTTGTATTCAGATTTACAGAATCTGATGGACGGAACGGCAAATAGTCGAGAAGATGGGTACTTGATG
>CAWVWD010000449.1:0-4130 GCA_963933585.1 uncultured Saprospiraceae bacterium | reverse complement strand
CTGTACTTTTAATGTATGGACGAGAACCTGAGAAAACAGGCTTTGTGAATACGCTTCAATATTCTGCTTGGAGTTTAATCAATATGATTAAAAATAACGGCTGGGAAATTGAAGGAACGGAAAAGTCTATAGAAGGAACGTTCAACGGAATTCCGGTGAAAGCCAAAGCAGATTTGGTACTGAAAAATAAAAATGGAGTATTCACCATTTTGGATTTGAAATGGCGAGGTGCAGCTTATCGGGAACGGTTGATTAAGTCTGAGGAAGATTTACAACTTGTGATGTATGCTATGTTATTGACAAAAGATGAAACGGTTGCACAAACGGCATTTTATATTATTCAAGACGCAAAAATGATTGCTCGGAATAATTCGGCTTTCAAAGAAGCGGTCGCCGTACTTCCTGATAAAGATTATTTCGAAACTAATAATCTGATTTGGCGGAGGATGTTGGAAACCTACCGATGGCGTTTGTCACAATTAAAGAATGGAAAAATCGAAGTTCGTACCAAAATAACTTCTACTGATTTAGAGGATCCGGGAGTCGCAGAAAGTGATGACGAGGCTTATGCAGATTTTGATAATTATTTGGAAATGAGAACAGACGATGCACCTTTTGATGACTATAGGACTTTAATAAATTTGATTGAATAGTATTTATTATTCAATGGTCATCGTTTTCGGCTCATTGTCCGATTGTTTCATTCCTGCCCCGAAGCCTCGGTGGTTAATCGTCCAACGATAAAAGTAATAAAACAATGAGCTGAAAGGGGTAACCATGAAAAAATGGAATCTAATACCTAAAAATAATACGAGTAACCAATAAACATGAGATTAAGTTTTATACTTGAATTTCCCTAATTTATAAGTACGCAACAACGCAACAACTAATAATTACGCATGAAAATATTTATAATTTTTAATAAATCCTCGTTACTGTTGATTGCATTTGCAATCGGCCTGTTGTCTTCTTGCAGTTCTTCGGGACTGACTGGACGAGGGAAAGCAAATACGAAAAAATACAGCACGAAGGAAGCACTCGCCAAAGCACAGAAAAAATATACGGAGGTCTGGGCGTTTGAAGATAATTTAGCCGCCGTGAGTAATAAAACTCGTTGGGGTTTTATTGATAGAACAACAGAGTTGAAGATTCCAATGATTTACGATGAAGTGACGAGCTTTTCGGAAGATTTGGTTTGTGTTCGTAAAGGTAGACGTTGGGGAGTCTTGAATGCGGAAGGCAAACAAATCGTGCTCTATGTGTATGATAAAATATTTTCTTTTGACCAAGGTTTGGCGATTGTGGTTCGGAATGGAAAATGGGGAATGATTAATAAAAAAGGCTTAGAAGCGGTTCCGTTGGAGTATGATGAAATCAATCCTTTTCGAAGTGGTTTGGCCACGGTTGTAAAAGATGGGAAATTCGGTGCTATCAACGATAGAGGCGAAGTGGTGATTTCATTAATGTATGATGGAATCGGCTCGTTCTATGAAGGTGTCTGTCCTGTGTTGACTGGTAATAAATTCGGTTATATGAACGTAGAAGGTCGGATTGTGATTCCTGCTTTTTATGATAAAGCATTACGTTTTAAAGAGGGGCAAGCACGAGTGGTGAAAGGTGGAAAATGGGGGATTATTAGTCGGGATACAGATGTTGTGATTCCTTTTGAGTATGATGAAATTGGAGAGTTTAATAATGGTATCGCTTATGTTCGTAAAAATGGACGTTATGGTTATATCGACCAACAAAACAAGGTAATCATTAAGTTTAATTACGAACAAGCTTTAGATTACAAAAAGAATACTTGTATCGTTCGTATTGGTGGAAAATGGGGTGCTTTGAATAATCGTGGACGAATTAAGATTGGATTCAAATATGATAAATTAGGTGCTTTTCATAATGGAATGGCTTATGCCAAAAGAGATGGAAAATACGGATATGTAAATGAAGCTTTCAAGGAAGTGATTCCTTTTGATTACGAATATGCGCACGATTTCAAAAATGGTTTGGGTATTGTAAAAAAAGGAGAAAGTTGGGGGTTTATTAATAACGAAAATAGAACGGTAATTCCCTTTAGATATGAAGATGTTGGAATGGAATTTCAGTATGGATTAATTGGTGTGAAAAAGAATGGAAAGTGGGGATTTATCAATAAAGAAGGCAAGTCAATGACAAAGTTTTCTTTTGATAATGAATATGTTCGCCCGAATTTTTCTAATGGCTTCGCAGTCGTTCGAGATAAAGGTCGTTATGGGTATGTGGATTATAGTGGAAAATTGGTAATTCCTTGCGAATATAATAATGCGACGGGTTATATGGGACGTTTACCTGCGAATTCTGAAGGTTTCTTTATTGTGGAAAAAGATGGAAAATTTGGCGGGGTGAATATTTATAATAAGGTCATCATTCCTTTTAAATATGATTTAATTAAAAATTATTCTGAAGGTTTATTTGTTGTCAAGAAAGGTAAAAAATACGGTTATATCAATAAATATAATGAATTAATCATTGATTTTAAATATGAACGTGCAGAAGCTTTTGAATACGGGAAAGCGGTTGTTAGTCTTGGAAATGACCAATTTTTGATTGATCAATCTGGAGAAGTGAAACGGAAACTTTGAGTGAGTTAGGCGTTTAATAAACCCCAATATTTCTTTCGAAAAGTTAAAAAAAAATGCAAAAAAGCCGGTCATACCCAACTTCGTAGGTATAACCGGCTTTCTATATTTTAGATTGCCCTAAAAATTTATATTCCAATGATGTCTTAACGATTATTATGCTTCAACTGCTAAATTCACTTCAACAGCTTTTACAAATTCTCTTAATTTTCCTTGAAAATCATTCAGTAATTCTTCATTTATAATTCCTTTTTCTTCCGAAAAATGCTGTCCAAACGATGGTAAAGAAAACGTTGCTGCGATTTTTCCGCCCATAAAAGGAAAACTACTTGAAACCTGACCTAAAGCTCCTGACGCACCTCTTCCGCCTGGAGAAGTTGCTAATAAAAACATTGGTTTTTCTAAGAATACACTGCGTTCTATTCGTGAAAGCCAATCCAAGATATTTTTGAAAGCGGTCGTGTAAGTTCCATTGTGCTCTGCAAATGAAATTAAGATTCCATCAGCGTTGCGAATATGATTTTTTATATCGTGTGCTAATTTAGGAATCCCATTTTCATTTTCCTTATCAATTCCGTAAATCGGCATTTCAAAATCATTCAAATCTAAAAAGGTGATTTCTACATCTTCAATTTGAGTAGTAGCGAAAAGTGCTAATTTTTTATTGATTGAGTTTTTGCTGTTGCTTGCTCCGAATGCGAGTATTTTTTTCATATTGTATCGTTATATTTCACCATAGATTTTTTAGAGCTAAAAGAGTTCTCAGAAAAATTCTGATTGAAAAAATGTTTTTTTTGAATTAAAATCAATTCTATAATTAGAACCCTTTTTGTCTAATAGAGTTTAAATTTGTAAAAACATTAGAGACGTTAGACCGCTTATGAATTTATTGAATTTTTGAGCCTTAACAGCTATATTCCCTGATAGTGATAAAGAATCATTACTTTTTCAAATCTTTCCATATAGAAAAATTATAAAAGCCTTTGATTTTAGTAGACTAACAAGTTTATTAAAAAGTACATATTACGAATATTCAGTTTCGACTGACCTTTAAATCAATAGACCAAAACACCTTTATATCTAAATTTTATGAACGAAAAATATATGCGGCGAGCCATTCAGTTGGCGAGTTTGGGACTAGGAAAAGCTGCTCCGAATCCTTGTGTCGGTTCGGTGATTGTGTATGAAGATAGGATTATTGGCGAGGGATTTCATCGCTTATATGGAACTGCACACGCGGAGGTAAATGCCGTAAATTCAGTGAAAGCAGCGGAACGTCATTTATTATCGAAATCTACGATTTATGTTACGCTCGAACCTTGTCATCATTATGGAAAAACGCCACCTTGTGTGGATTTGATTTTGGAAAATAAAATCCCAAAAGTAATTATTGGCTGTAGAGATCCGAATCCTAAAGTTGGTGGAAAAAGTATTGAAAAACTGAAACAAAATGGCGTTGAGGTAACAGTCGGTATTTTGGAAAAAGATTGTTGGGAAGTGGCGAAACGGTTC
>CAWVWD010000448.1:0-4139 GCA_963933585.1 uncultured Saprospiraceae bacterium | reverse complement strand
GATGTGCATCATTTGAATACATTTTCCATCCGTTATTTTTTCAAATTTCACCTTTTCTAATAATTCTTGCGGTTTTTTCTTCTTTGTCAATTCCAACATTTTATCAAAGAAAGCTTTATCAACAAAATCTGGTTGGCGAATCATCAATTTAAAAACCAAATCGTCCTTATTGATTTTACCATCAAAATTCTGTTTTGCGACTTCATTAATATCCCAAACTCCTTCCAACGGATAAACCGTATAATCTTGATAATCTTCAAATGTTGCTTCTTTTTTGAGCGTCATTTTTATTGCATAAGAAATCGAATATAACACGCCAATATATTCCGAAAACCAACTACTATTTGGATTGCCTTCACCTTCGATTGTTACAAATTGATACTCGGGAATATCTATAATTTTAGGTTTCTTTTTAGGTAAACAAACCGCTTTTTCCTTTTTTCGCCATTCATGTTTCATTACTCAATCACTTTAATTTTTATTGATAATACCCAAAGAGCAAGATAATCATTTTGAAAATTTCTCTCGCAGGTTTCTATCTATTTTTTAATAATTCATATTTTGGTAAAAAAAAACGCTCCCAAAAGTGTGATTATTTAATACCTTTTGCGAATAATAGAGCAAAACAACTTTTACGAAATCAAAATACATTGAAACAGAGAACTAAACAGGAACGGGAATTCTCAGCAATTATAGAAAAGTATAAAAAGCTGATTTATAAAATTGCGAATGCGTACTGTAACAATTCTGAAGATAGAAAGGATTTATTTCAAGAAATCGTCCTACAATTATGGAAGGCATTTCCAAATTACAATCCTGCTTTTGCAATTACAACATGGATGTACCGAATCGCTTTGAATGTGTCGATTTCTTATTATCGGCAAAGTAAAAATCGAAAGATTCAAACGGTTTCGGAGAATGAATACATTTTGGAAATTGCGGAAACGCAAGGTTTGGAAGATCCTCAAAATGAACAATTAAAATTATTACATCAGTTCATCTCCGAATTAAAAGAACTCGATAAAGCCTTGATTATTTTATATTTGGAAGGTAACAAGCATGAGGTAATTGCCAATATTTTAGGTATTTCTAAATCAAATATTGCCACAAAGATTGGTAGAATTAAAACACGATTAAAAAAACGATTTGAAAATTTAAAAAAATGAACGAACAAGAATTAATTAATATCTGGAACGAACAAGATAATAACTTAGAAAAAAGTATTGCCGTAAATCAGCATTTACTTAAAACAGTAACGATGGATAAAATAAAATCCATGCTAACGATATTCCGTCGCACGAATATTTTTGAATTAATCGTCAATTTTATATTCCTATTTTGGTTGGTCAATTTTATAAAAATCCATTTAGAATCAATGGTTTTCCTAATCGCCTCAGCGATATTATATTTACTAATGTTAGCGAGTATTGTTTACAATATTTACAATTTGTATTTGGTAAAATCTATTACTTACGATACGTCAATTGTGGAAACACAACAAAAAATAGAACGGATGAAATTATACAAAAAATATAGTATCAATGCTTTGTATGTCCTTATTCCGATAACTTCTGTTCCATTTATCTTGGTATTGGCAAAGGGTTTTTTAAATATTGATTTATACCAAATCTTGGGTGTAACTTATTTATGGATTTTCACTTTGGGTAGTTTGATAATCGCCTTATCAGTCGGTTGGTTTATCAAGCGATTTCCTGATGAAAAAATGGAAAAAACAAATTCATTTTTGAGTGAGATTCAGAGATTTCGAGCATAAGGTTTAATAATATTCATGCCCTCACTCAAAGTGAGGGCATGAATTCGTAATAAAACCTATTTTCCAATAAACTTCGCTTTCCGTCTTTCCACAAACGACTGCAAACCTTCCTTCGCATCTTTCGTTTGCATCAATTCTCGTGCAATTGGAATCAAATCTTTCAATGCTTCCGTTTCACCCTCTACAAATGCTTTTCGAGCATTTTGCAAACTCGCTTGAACGGCCAAAGGCGCTTGTTCCGAAATCGTAGTTGCAATTTTTAACGCTGTTTCAAAAGTCGATTCAGCCGTTTCACAAACCTCTTGAATCAAACCAATTCTCAAAGCTTCCGCTGCTCCGAACTTATCGCCAGTTAGTAAATATCGCATCGCATTTCCCCAGCCACAACGTTGAGCAAAACGAACTGTCGCACCACCAAAAGGCATAATTCCTCTTCCGACTTCCAGCTGCGTAAACGTGGTGTTTTTTGCAGCAATAATAATATCTGCGGCCAAAGCCAACTCAATCGATAAGGTAAACGCATATCCTTGCATCGCCATCACGATTGGCTTTTTGCGATAAATGCCATCGGTTTGAAACGGATCAATGAGTCCTGCCTGAATCATCGGCTCACCTCTTAAAACATAAGGCGACACATCCGCCAAATCCAAACCTGCAGAAAAGTGTTTGCCATTCGCATAAACCAATCCACACCACAAATCCGAGTTCTCTTCCAATTCCGTATAAGCTTTTCCCAAGTCATCCAACATCCGCTTGGTGAACGCATTGTATTTTTCTGGTCTATTAATTTCAATTAATAAAATATGACCTTGCTGTTTTGTCTGTATCATTTTTTTCGTATTTCGAGCTTCGGGTTTCGAGTTTGAACGCAATGACGATTGCGTCAAAGCAAGAAAAGTTACAATCCGTAACTAAGTAGTAAGTAAAGTTAATCATGTTGGTATTTTTTGACAAAATATTGCCGATAACTTCGTTAAAATTTATTTTCATAACTATGGCTATGCAAAGAAATTTCGCCTCGTTCTCGACAAATTTTGATACAAAATCTACTCGACACTATTAACTTGACTTACTACTAAGTAGTAAGTAATGAATCAAAATTAAAATGACAAATTAAAATTAAAAAGTATATTAACTATCAAAACCTTATCACTTTTAACATATAGATTTATTTACTTTCTATTACTAATGAGTCATTTATCAAGTTTTTGTACTCAAAAATAGATAAATCCACTTTCATTCAATCAAAATATTGCATATTTAATATGAATTGAATTTCGGGTTGAATACTACGGATTTTATCGTTCTCATGCAATTGTCATTGTGAAGAAACTCATAACCCCCAACCGCATAATATATAACCCGAAAAAACAACTTTTCTATACAGAATTGGTAGTAATTTCATTTCGTCCGTAACGTTTTTTTATCGGGCTTTGGATATCTCTTTTCGATTTAATTGGAATTATGCGTTTATCCATCATAGCAATCATTATAGTTATACTTTTGTTTTGATGGATAACTCTGATAAAAAAAGGACTGTAAATACGCACCAAAATATTATCTTGCTTGAGGAATTATTACCTTGACAAGAAACTGGTTCGTCACCCTAATATTAGTTATGAAATTGATAAAATGGAACCGAAATCTTCCTTTTTTATTAAGGGAAGCTATCATAAATTAAAACGATTCTTGGAAGTATAAGACTTTGCCACTATGGCGATTCTTATTTTAATCCAATATATTGCAATTTTATTTAATGAATTTAATTATCTGAATCTGAATTATCTAAATGGTGATAAAATCAAAAACTATGAAAAAATTAGGATTATTATTATTTGTAGCTGTCCTGGTGATAGCAGCAGTTCCAATTGGTCAAAGAGAGCTTAAAAAACAATATGAAAAAGTAGCCAATGAATGGGAAGATGCTGTTGCAGAATATCCAGAACCTAATTATGAAATGGATCAAACTTGGTTGAATGTTGGTGTTCGATATAAGTATGCTTTAATCAAAGAGTATTTGAGTATTGAAGTGTTAGAAACGCTAAGTGGACAAAAAGTCTTTTTGGAAAGTGGCGCTCATGTAGATGGTTTGGATTTCAATAATGCCAATTTATTCGGTCATTATAATCCACAATTTATAAGCACGGTACACGAATCTTTGATTTCATTTTTGATGAATGCCAATAAAGACCTCGTTCAAGGTGTTTATAATAATCATCTTCAAATGACGGCTCGTAATTATATTTTGGCTTATGATTATGTAAATAATGAAAAAGTCATTACTTGGAGAGAAAAAGAGTGGACGAAGGAAGATATTATGATTACGTATGAAAATATTCTTAGCGGAACAGTCGAAGAATATGGG
>CAWVWD010000447.1:0-4146 GCA_963933585.1 uncultured Saprospiraceae bacterium | reverse complement strand
TATTTCCTGTATTTAAAATTGGTCCACCTGTTGCTGCTGTGTACCAATGAATTTTACCTGTCGTGGAAGGATGCGTTGCATTCAATAATACTTCGGAATCAGGGCAAGCTGTTGTTCCTGTTGTAGTAATAGGAAAAGCTGTAGTTAGTAAAAACGTTTTTGGAAAGTAGTTATTTACTGGTCGATCATCTGGTAAACCATTAATAGATTCCGGCTTGATTTCAAACTCATAAAGACCTTCGGCTAATGTAATTACAGGAACTTGAATAAAGATGGTATCTTCTGGTATTGCGATTCCTGACCATTGAACGGTACCTGTTTGACCATTTGATAAAGTATAACGAATTACGGCATTATAAATCGTATCTATTCCAAGATTTACGAATTTTGCAGATGGCGAAATACTTAAACTTGCATTGCAAATATTTTCAGGCAAATTAATACTTTGAGTTGCTAAATCACGATTAGAATAAGGTGTCACCGGAGTATTTCCTTGATTGATTAAATACTGATAAGCTGCATAAACATCAATTATTCCCATTCCATAATCATTATCTTCTCCGGGAATTCCTAAATCAATTGCACTATAATATAAAGCTAATTTGAATTGATGCCCTGATAATGTGGGAAAGGCTTGTTTTAATAATAAAATAGCACCTGCAACGTGTGGAGCAGCCATTGATGTTCCTGATAATGAAGCATATCCGCCATTTACGTAAGCAGAACGAACACTTACACCGGGAGCAGAAACTTCTGGTTTTATTAATAAAGAACCTGTATCACCACAAACCGTAGGCCCTCGACTTGAAAATCCTGCTACTAGCAGATTTGTCGCATTTCCATCTAATGCACCAACAGAAAAGATACTGACAATATCTGTATTTGCAATTGCAGGGGATCCAATAGTTGATAGGTTAGGTCCATCATTTCCTGCTGCAAATACTGCGGCAATTCCCACGGCCTCAACGGCTGCAAATGCATTTGCAACTACGCCGTTACAAGCTGAAGATGATGGAAGTGGATATCCCCAAGAATTACAAATTACTGTTGGCATATCATCCGTTGTAGAAACATCGCCATCTGGATTGATTGCCCATTGAGTAATCGGAATATAACCTGAAGAACCTACAGGATTACAAGTTATAGGAGGTGTTCCCATCCAAGTAGCGTCAAAAGCAACGCCGATAGTATCGTTATTTTCTCGGTCAAGTCCAATCATCGTTCCAACTGTATGTGTTCCATGTCCGTCACAATCAACTGGTGTAGCTGGGGTACCATTTATAGGATACCACGCCTGTGCTGCGGATGAATATATGCCTTCATAACTGTAGTTGAATGCAGGATGTGTTCCATCAACTCCGGTATCAATACTCAAAACTTTTGTTCCAAAGCCAGTATAACCCAATGACCACATCGCCGGTGCACGAATTGCTGCCAAACCTGGTTCGATTCCATTGATAGCCGTAATACCTTCTATTTTATCTTCGCAATTTTCTTCAATAACATGATTGACTTCCATCGGGACGCTTAACTCTATGAATTCGATTTCATCCATGTTTGATAAAATCTCCAGAACACTAAGTTCTGCTTTTATTATTATCGCATTGGCAATCCAATAGGCTTGAATAGAATTTTTATCAACTTTGGAATTGTTTCTAAGTAATTCTAAAAGAGTAGGTTGTGTCGCATTTGCTTTTTCTTGTAAGAGTCTAATAACAAGTTCGGTACGTTCTGCTATCGGTGTATTATTCGCCTCAAAATCTTTTTTCATGGTGATTACGTCGACTTTATCTGCAAGCGAAATAATCATTTCTTGTCTTTCGGTTGTATTCGAAGTCAGTAAGTTTTGACTGACTTTGGATACGTTTATGCCCATGATATTGAACGGCATATCATTTTGTTGAGCATTCGCTACATTTATAATAGCAGCGACCATAATTAATACTAGAATTCTAAATTTCATTCTAAATTGGTTTTGTTGTTTACCTATTAAAAGGTATTAATTTTTAGTATTATATATATTTATAGAAATTAACTATTTCCAAATCATTTTAACTTCATTTTATTTTATAAATATAATTCACTTCTGTATAACCCATCAAATGATAAGAGGTAGAACGCCAGTTGAAGTTATCTTTTGGCAATGAAATAAAGCGAAACCTTGCGCTTCTTGATTTATTTTTTAGTAGGATTTACTAGCGAGATTTTGGGAAAGGTAATCAAAAATATCTTGTTTATTCGGTCTAAAAAAATGCTTGTAAAATAAGCGATATATCATATAGAATGGCATTGATTTAAAGATGAAGAAATTGAATTATAAATTGAGAAGAAATGATTTCTCCAATTTTCCAAAATCGCTTACCTTTATATCAAAATACCTAAAAACCTTTATACCTTTCAAATATGAAAAAATGGAAAATACTGTCGGAAAAAGATGTTTCGCCATCGAAATGGTTTCCGATAAAACATCATACAGTGGAGTTGGCGAGTGGCGTAGAGGTCGATGATTATTTTATCTCACCGTTGGGCGATGTCGCTATGGTTTTACCAATTACAAAAGATAATCAAGTTGTTTTGATACAACAATATAAACACGGGCTTGGAGAAGTGATCATCGAAATTCCAGCAGGATTTCAACAGGAGAGAAAGTCGCTTGAAGCTTCTGCAATTGCAGAATTAGAGGAAGAAGCTGGAATTAGAACGACGGAAGATAATTTAACGTATATCGGAAAATTTTGTAATTGTCCGACTAAAATTTATAATGTTACACACGGATATATCGCGAGAAATGTAGAATTCAATAGCGTTCAAAATTTGGAAATAACAGAGGAAATTGAAATCATTTTGAAATCGCCAAAGGAAGTGATTCAAATGGTACAAAATGGTGAACTTTGGGTTGGAGATTCGGTTGGCGTGATTATGAAAGCATATTTGATGTTCCCAGAGCTTTTTGTTTGATTCTTTTCTTCCGAATCTTGACGTAGATTTCTCTTTTTTATAATTTTCAATTATAAAAATCTAACCTTTTAGAAAATGACTTTAAAGCCATTTTCTAAAAAAAATCTGTGTGAACCTGCATAATCTGCGGGAGGAAAATCTATTTTAAATCTTGACAGCTAATCCATTCAATAATTTTCGAATCTTTTGTTTGCCAACGTTTTATATTCGTAACTCTAATTCCGGAATTTAATTTATCTTCTACACAATCACAAAATTGCTTTCCAAATTTTTGGGCGTAAGTCGGTAAGTCATAAACTGGAACATTGAGTTCTTGAACGCCCCAATCATCCAAACTTAAAAGATTGCCATTCAATGCAGGATAAACATCTCTTTTCGCTTCGTATGGAATACATTTTGGATTTTCATTTTCTGGGAAATAAACGGTGAGCTCGGAAGTTGCACCATTGTACATGGTCATTGAAATCGTTTCGGGAAAGCGATTGAAAAGTATATTGAACAAGGGTAAAATGCCAACTGCGATTAATATTATCCATTGAATAGAACTTTGAGGGGTTAATAAAAAAGGCTTCGGGCTTTCAGTTTTTTTATCATTTTTGTGCCAAAATAAAATGATTAATAAAAAAATCATTACAATATTCCACGGATAAACTACCGAATTCCAATCTAAAGCCCAAGGTCCAATCATAGATAGAACGAGTATATGCATTGAAATTGCTCCGATGACAGCAATTTTTTGAGTTACTCGAAACATCAAACCGATTCCTAAAACCGTTTCAATTATCGCCGTTCCATAAGCTAATACGGTACTTTCCGCCAATGGCTTCGACCAATCATAAGCACTGAATAACCAAGGATGCACACTATCAACGTAATGTGGATTTATTTTTTGGAAACCACTCCAGAAGTAAGTGAATATTAGAATATATTGTAAAGCTGGTAAAGTTTCTTTAGTTGTCTTTTCCCAATCTATAAATAAGATAAAAAACAAGAGAAAGTATTGATATGACCAAGCTTGAATCCTTGTGATGTCTTGCAGGAATAGAATGGCAATGAAACCTAAAACACCGATTAGTAAATACCTTTTATGATAAAAAACACCAATTAACAAACCTAATAACAAACCGATAAATAAGAGCATATTACCTATATTCCCAATATTTAAGGGTAACGCTTTGAACATTGGCA
>CAWVWD010000446.1:0-4147 GCA_963933585.1 uncultured Saprospiraceae bacterium | reverse complement strand
GTAATATCAGTCAAGTTTTAAATAACTTTTTGCAACAAAAATTGATAAATGATGTGAAAATAAAGTCGAAAAGAGGAAATTCAAATTCAAAAAAGGCCGTTTAACATATAAGAAATGACTTCTAGACCAATTCTATTATTTCGACGCAAACCGCTTGAAATAATGATATTCGAACTCACAAAATAATTCAGTCAGTCCGTATTTAATATAAAAATCACTTTGAGCAGTTCCACATCTCCCCGATTAGAAATGGTAAAATCCAAACTAATCTTACCATTTCTAATATTGCTAAACCGTTTTTCGACTTCTGCAGGATTTTATGGAATTTTGTGGAATTTTTAATCGTCTTTGGGAAGGAATACAAGAGTTTAAATAAGTGACAAAGTAATATTGAATATCACTTTTCATCAAAAGCCAACAATACAGGTAATTGCTTTCTACAAATTCTATGATGTACCTGAATGCTGAAATATCTTTTTTTGAAGTATAAATTAATTTATCGCCAAATCTTTGAAATAGTGTCAGGTTTCAATTTCGCAATTAAGACACGTTAGTAAAAATAACTAAACTTATCAAAATAGCGATTGCCAAACACAAGGGCGAATATAATCGAGTATCCCAAATTGCAAACTTCGTATCTTTTACCTTTTTGGAAAAACCAACTAAGTTAAAATCACCGATAGCACGAGCAAAAAAGGTACAAGCAACTAACCAAGTTCCATATTTAAATACCGATTTCAAAAATATTAATTCGAATACGCCAATATGACCCAAAATGATAAATGCAAAAATTAATAATCCCAATCCGACGACAGCTGTCGTTATTCTTGAGGGATTAAACACTTTTTCACCATTCTCTTCTGGGATAACATAATCTTTCATTCCATCTCCTGAAAATGCCCAATAGAGGTGAACCAAACTCAAAAAAGTAAGAATAATGGACACTATAAAACCAGCAACGATTGTCGTTGTCATCTAAAATTATGGTAAGCAGATAAGTGTAAATAAATGACCTTTTTTAGTAGAATATTTTTCATTAGATTTTATCGAAAAGTCGTTCAAATCCCAAGTAATCCAGACTGAACTATTTTTAAAAAAAAATACCAAAAAAAGATATCCTTAAATGTGTCATTTATTTAGGCTTACTTACTTATTAGTATTGTATTATATATAATCTATAATGAAGCAATTTAAAAAACCTATCTCTAAGTTTCAAGTTTTAAAGCAACTTTGTTAACAGATTGTTAAAGAAATATAAATTTCGAATCCAAATACGGTACTTCTTAATTAAAAATCATTTATCTCTACGAATAATGACCAACAATAATCTTATTCTAAATAAGACAATATTACTTACAATTAAGATTATTCCACAAAACCAAATCAGGTTATATTATGAAGAGACACCTAGAAAATGTAACTTTTAAGAAATAAATGAAAAATAAGAAAAGTGATAGTGTCGTATTAATAATCATGTGATAAAAGTTAAAGATGAATAATGATTTTATTAACTAATTATCCAGTTTTTGAAAAGTCACAGCTGACTTTTTCTCAACAACTTGAGACGATTAATCGACTATTAAAACGTACTCCTTTTTCGTTCTACTTCCTTGAAAATAATTTACCTAATTTGGCTCTGCCCGCATTTTTTTTTGCCTTATAGCACAAAAAAATAACTTGACTCTAATCAGCCGTTTAATTATGTTAAATTACTTATCAAATGAAATCTATATATAATTTCATTTTTTACAAATACTATATCCCGATTTGGGAATGTCGGCTTTTATAACTTTCACTATGACATCATAAAATCGTTTTATTCTACTAAAAAATTCATATTAGATTATTTCATACTATTTAAATATATAATTTATTGTTTTAAAAACTAACGAAAATCTATTAATCAGGGCAATACTCATCACTAATGAATTATTAATTTACCTTTTTTACACACTCGCCTAATTTGGAAAGAAGTCTATATCCGTTTTGGCATAATATTATAGCTATTATGTTAATATTTCACATTATAAATATCAGTAACAATGAAAAACTTGATTTTCACTTTATCAATCATCACTTTAGCAGCATTTACCTCACAGGCCAAATCAGTTTTTGCTCCTTTAGATACCGTTAAAGAGAAAAAATCAGCCGCTTACATTTTTGAAACAGAAATAATCAATTTATCTTCTCATGTAGAAGAGGAATATTTAGAGGAATCTTCAAAAAAAACTGTTGCGAATTTAAGACCATTACCCTCTGATTTTTCTGGTTACAAAGTAGAGATAGCAAGGGTTTACCATAAACCTTTAGGTGAGACAAGTTCTATTTTGTCAAAGTACGAAAAGGTCATGATTGAAAGAGTCGGAGAAAACACTTACACTTACTTGACCGGAGAATTCAATTCTAAAAAAGCTGCGAAAGCATTCATTCATAATTTAGCATCGAATAACAGCGTAAAATTAGTTCAATACAAAAATGGATTGAGAGTGAATTAGCACCGATAATTTTATAATGTAAAAAGGGGAATCGAAAAATCGATTCCCCTTTTTTTGTGGCAATTGCATTCTCTACTGAAAAGCCGAAAAACCATTTCAGCAGCCAAAGACGGCCATTCCAAAAATCTCAACTTACTTGAGTTTATTTCTGAAAATTATCAAAGTCTCCTTTTTATCAAATGCCACAAGATCCGCTCAATACTTTTCCATCTACGGATTTTAAATAATCCAGACGAATTTCTAAGCCAATTTCTAATTTCATAAATTCGACTTTCTCTTTTATAAATAAATCTACGATTCGACTATTCACTTGACGTTCGTTTCCCGAATCATCTAAATATTCTATTTCAACGACTTTTCTCAAAACAGCATTCGCTTCTAAAGTATCATAGAAGTTACAATCAATTGGTGTGTATTTCATAATATTAACGTATTGGCAAGCTAACTCAGCCGCTAATAAATACTAAGCTAAAACTTAGCCATAGATTTCATCGCCTAAATGCTACTTTTTGTAGAAATCTGAATATACATAAATAGCAGTTTTAATTTTCATCAAATGCTTAAAAAACCTTGCTTTTTCTATTATAAAAAAGTATTTCCACAATAAAATAAGGTAATATTTATATTTCTCAATATTTCATTTTTAAGCTTTTAAATATTAGAGCATCCAAAGCTAATCATTTTGTCTAAATCCTTGAAAACCAATGCAGCAAAACGTTAGCAGACTCCGTAATCCTTGTAAATTTGTATCAACATTTTAAGAGTTGAACTGTTTCAATGTCTGATAATTCAAGGAATTGAACGTTTTTAAAGGGTCGGACGCTTTCAAAGAATCCGACCTTACGATAATTATTACAAAATTAATTAACTAGACAAACATGAAGAAAATACTACTTTTCGCCTTCTTAATTTTCTCCGTTTCCGTAACGGCTCAAGATAAATTTGTGATAAGCGGCACACTTTCAGATGCGGAGACAGGCGAAACACTAATTTCTGCTACTGTTTTTGCTCCAAAAACTGGTGCAGGAACGACGACAAATGTTTACGGCTTATACTCGCTTACTTTACCTGCAAATGATTCAATAGAAATCATTTTTAGTTATATTGGCTATAATGATATAAAGAAAAAAGTTTACTTAACAACTGACCAGATGATTAGTCTTGAATTATCTGCTGGAAAGACTTTGGACGAAATTGTCGTATCGGCGGGCTCTTACAAAGAAGAATTTAACAGTACACAAATGAGTGTTACCAAACTTTCAATGAAAGATGCAAAGCTTTTACCAGCACTTTTCGGAGAAGTCGATATTATAAAGACCTTACAACTTAAACCAGGTGTTCAATCTGGTGGCGAAGGTCAATCAGGTGTTTTTGTTCGAGGTGGCGGTTCTGATCAGAACCTTTTCCTTTTGGATGAAGCCGTAGTTTATAACCCTTCACATTTATTTGGATTTTTCTCTACTTTCAATTCTGATGCAATTAAGGATGTAAATCTTTACAAAGGTGGTTTTCCGGCTCAATATGGCGGACGTTTATCATCTGTTTTAGATATTCGATTGAATGATGGAAATCGTAAAAAGTTTACAGGTTCCGGTGGAATCGGTTTGATTGCATCACGTTTGACATTAGAAGGTCCGATTGTAAAAGATAAG
>CAWVWD010000445.1:0-4153 GCA_963933585.1 uncultured Saprospiraceae bacterium | reverse complement strand
TGAGTATTAAATATTAAATATTAAACATAAAAATGGCATTTCCAACAAGTTGGAAATGCCATTTTTATGTTTGGATTTTAAGGTCGAAAATGGTTATTATTCTAATAGGAGACTTTTTGAGAAAAAGGTAGGATAGGTAGGAGAGAAAATAAATGCCGCCGAAATGTGCTGATTATTCTTAATCTAAAATATATTATTTCATAGAGGAATAGCTTAATGTATGGTTTTTATAAATAAAAAAGGTCGAACACTTCAAAAGTGTTCGACCTTGTAATTTTTATAAGCTATGAATCACTACTATTATTGTTATTATTTCGGTTTCTATTCCGGTTTCTTCTACGACGTTTGAAGTTTTTATTTTCCGTAGTGTTTGGCGGATTACCTTCATTCGTCTTATCTTCTACTGGAGGATTTTGTGGTTTATTAGCAACCGGATTCACTGGTTTTTTCAATCGTGGCCTCGGCTTCGGTTTATTTACACCTGCTTTTGGCTGTTGATTAGCATTTGAGGTATCATTCTCTGTCGGCTTCGGTTTATTTTGCCTTTGTGGCTTCTTATCTATTTTTTGAGAAGGCTTATTTATTGATTTATTAGTTTGTTTCTGCTCTTCCTTTGCCTTTGGCGTCGAAGTTGGCTTTCTAAGATTCCGTTTTGAGCTAACTCTTGGCGTTTCAGGTTTTTGTTTATTATCCTGTTCTTGTAACGGTTTACTTTTTGAACCACTTCTATTCTTGCGTCTGCGTTTACGTTTCTCCATTGGAGCTAACTCAAGCACATCATTAACGGCTTCATAATCAGGTTCTTCGATGGTTGCTGCCGTTAAATTATACCCGACTGGCATTAATTCCATAGGTTTTTCGCCTGTTGCGTTTAATGCTAAAACCTCTTTAACTCTTTCGACTTTTAAAGGATAGAATTTAGTATTTTTTCCACCACGATATTGGTAATACATCGTACGTTTGAAAATATCTGTTTTCACTAAAGTCGCCTTTCCAGCTTCTGTCAGCAAATAATCTGCTTTCTTTGGAAAATCCGTCAACGCATCCATGTACGTATCTAATTCATAATTTAAACAGCATTTCAAACGGCCACATTGACCGGATAATTTAGCTTGATTGATTGCTAAGTTTTGATACCTAGCTGCTGCCGTAGAAACTGACTTGAAATCCGTTAACCAGGTCGAACAACATAATTCTCGACCACAAGAACCCAAACCACCAATCCGAGCAGATTCTTGTCTTGCTCCGATTTGACGCATTTCGATTTTTACCTTGAATTCTTTCGCATATTGCTTAATCAATTCACGGAAATCCACACGACCATCAGCCGTATAATAGAAAGTCGCTTTGCGTTTGTCACCTTGATATTCGACATCACCGATTTTCATATCAAGTTTCAATGTTCGAGAAATCACTCTCGCTTTGACCATTGACTGCTGTTCTAAGCCTCTTGCTTCTTTTAATCGCTCAAAATCTCGTTGATTAGAACGACGAATGATATTTGGTAAAACTTGTGACTTAGAAACCTTTTTCTTTTTCATTTGTAAGCGAACTAATTCGCCTGAAAGTGTAATTGTTCCTACATCGTAACCGTTTCCGGATTCTACGACGACATTATCACCAGTTTCCGCACGCACGAAAGATTGATTCACATAAAACCCCTTTCTTGCCCCATTCTTAAAGCTAACTTCCACTACATCAAACTCATTGTATTTCGGAAGTTCTATATCTGAAAGCCAGTCGTAGGTGTTCATTTTGTTGCATCCGCAACTTCCTTCACCTTTACATCCTGACGGATTACTTTTATCATCGGTACTGCTAACACCACATCCACCTGCCGAGCAACTTGCACATCCCATATTTTTTATAGTGATTGGTGGTTCTTGTTTAGTAATCTAGAAATAAATCAAAATTTTCAATTAAAATTAAAAAAACACCTACTCAAATTAGTCGAGTTGATTATTAGAATACTTTTAATTTTGATTCGTCATTCTAATTACTAAGCATTAAACACCAAGTTGTTTTTGTTAGGATTTAGAGTCGGGAACATTTTAGTTCTATTATTTTATTAATAAAATAATCTTAGAATTATATAATAAATTGTTTTATGAAAATTGGCTTAAAATGTATATTCAGTATAATTTTCATTTCAAGCCTTAAACAATTAATCACTAATTACCAATCACCAATCACTAACGTCGTAATACTTTATGTAACTTAATTGAGGTATCCAAAAACAGAATTTTAGGATTTGCATTTCTTTCTACGTGGAAAACTGCATCGTTAAATAAATCACTTATTTTTTCAACTTTTTCGAATCCAATAACTTTGGACATATTGATTGCAGTCTGTTTTTCCGTTGGTTGTAAGCGAACATTATCACTATTTCCCGTAACTCGAAGCACCATCAGTTCCCGTAAAAAATGCAGAGAATAGGTTAGAAAATACTTTTGATTTTCTCGTCCTAATTTTGCCAATTGTTCTGTTAATGTAACCAATTCCTTACCGTTACCTTTGTAACAAGCTCGAAACCATTCTAAAAATAATTTAGCATTGTCATTTTCTGTATTATCTACTAATGACATTGCTTCATTAAAATTGCCATTCGCCAAACGAGCAATTTTCATTGCTTCGTCTTCGCTTAATTTCATTCGTTCTACCAATCCTTGAGCGACTTCTTCGTCTTGTAAAGGGTTTATTTTTACAATTTGACAACGAGATAAAATCGTATTTAAAATCAATTCTTGATTTTCTGCCACCAAAATGAACAGCGTATTTTCTGGCGGTTCTTCTATTAGTTTCAATAAGCGATTACCCTCTTTTCCTAAAAACTCAGGCAACCACATGATTAATATCTTGTATTTTCCTTCAAATGTTTTTAGACTTAACTTTTTAACAATCGCCAAACATTCATCTTTATTGATATTTCCCTGTTTATTATCTGCACCGATTTTTTGAAGCCATTGATTAAGGCTCATGTACGGATTTTCCTCAACCGCACTTCGCCATTCCTTCAAGAAGTTAGTAGCTACGATTTTCGAGCCAACCGTCGGATAAGAATAATGTACATCTGGGTGTATCATTTTTCTAGTCTTGATACAAGAGACACATCGCCCACAAGCTTCGCCATCTTTTGGATTATCACACAAAACGAGTTGAGCAAAAGCCATTGCTAAAGCTAATCCTCCAGAACCTTTCGCTCCAAGAAACAACTGTGCATGTGGAATTCTTTCGCTTTCCATCATGCTCGAAAGCAATGTTTTCGTACCGTCTTGACCAATAATCTGACTGAATTTCAAAGTTAATGGATAATTAACAATTGATAATTGACAGTTAAATAATACGTGATTACATATTAAAAATTTGTCAATTGACAATTGTATATTGTCAATTATTCAATTACAGTAATTACATCGAAAGGACTGGCAGAGGAAGGATAAACATTTAGTAAATGACCTTGAGGATTAATAAGATACTTCTGAAAATTCCAGGTGACTTTACTGTCTTGAACGCCATTCAGCGATTTATCAGTTAGCCATTTATAAATTTCGTGCTGGTTTTTACCTTTTACATCTACTTTTTGAGTTAATGGAAAAGTAACGCCATAACGCACTTTACAAAATTTTTGAATTTCTGCTGCGGTACCTGGTTCTTGTCCACCGAATTGATTACACGGCACACCGACAATCACCAATTTATCTTTATAATTATCATAAAGTTCCTGTAACTGAGCGTATTGTGGGGTATATCCACACGCTGAAGCTACATTCACAATCAAAATATATTTACCTTTGAACTCCTCGAAATTAATCGTCTCTCCTCCAATTCCTACTATGCTATATTGATGTATAGATAACATATTTGTTATTAATAAACTGTAAACTACAAATTTAATCATTTTTTTGACTTCCTGTTTAGTGATGTTGAATTAATCTAACGGTAAGTTGTGAGCGGAGTATTTAGATTCTACTTGAATTTGTCAAAAATCTCATCTTTTTTTAATCCTCGACCCTTTGTAAATAAGTTTTTTATGCCCTTATTTGAATGGATTTATAATAAATTCGAAGTAATTAATATTTCTTAAATACACCAATTTTTATGATTAACTGAAAATAAATAAACCTTATAAATAAGATTTTGTTTTGCTTCCGTA
>CAWVWD010000444.1:0-4154 GCA_963933585.1 uncultured Saprospiraceae bacterium | reverse complement strand
TGGGTTGGACCGGTGGATACTTTGAGGAACTGGAAGCTGCGTATCGAATTGATCCAAATCGTTACGAAACTTACCACGATTTTTTATCGCATTATGAAATGACCGGAAACGCAATAAAAGCACAAGAATTTGCTCAAAAATGGCATGAAACAGGCATGATGTCGAATACGATTTTATCTTGGAGTTATAACCTTTTAATGTCCGTTTCTGATGATGCGATTGTGGTTACACATGGCGATAATGATACGTATTATCCTTGGGTTCTGCAACATGTTCAAGGTGTTCAACGAGGTGTTAAAGTGGTGAATATTAACTTATTAATGTTGGATAGTTATAGAAATAAGACATTCAAAGATTTAGGTTTACCAATATTCACGAAAGACATGCAATCGTTTAATTCAGGGAGTGAATACAAAATTGCCTTATTGGAACATCTATTTGATAATTCCAGACGTCCTGTTTACTTGAGTCAATCGACACATTTAGATGCGAAAAAGCCATTTAAGGATAATTTGTACTTGACTGGTTTGGCTTCTTTGTATTGTAAAAATGAAGTTGATAATGTGGCGATGATTAAAAATAATGTCGAAAATCGTTTTGCGACAGATTATTTGAAAGTCAATTTAGCGTATGATAGAAGTGAAACGATTACGAAATGTATGAATGTCATGTATTTGGAAAGTTACTTGACGCTTTATAAACATTACAGTGAAAGTGGCGAATCAACGAAAACGAAGGAACTGAAAACTGTCATTACGAAGATTGCAAAAGAGGCGAATCACTGGGATAACGTGAAAATTTATTTCGGTCAAACAGACGCTCATTCGCATGATTATCCAAATCTAAATCTAAAGGAAATTCAGAAAGGTTTTCTATTAATTAGAGACAATATTTGGGCTGGAGAAACGGAATTGAAAGTAGCAGATTATGATTTGTTTTTAATGGATTTGGTGAAAAATCGTGATTTTGAAACGTTAGCATTCTGTAAAACAGAAAAGACAGATTGGGAAAGCTTTTTGGATGAAAAAGAAAAAGCGTCAAGCGATGAAAAATTATTTCATCACGGACACCCAGACGATGCGAATATGCCGATTCAAAATATCAGTTATGAAGCGGCGGTTGCCTACTGCGAATGGTTGACGGAAGTCTATAATCAATCAACGTATAAGAAAAAGAAATTCCAAAAAGTCGTTTTTCGTTTACCGACTGAATCCGAATGGGAATTGGCAGCTAAAGGCGGATTGAATGCTGATTATCCTTGGGGAGATGGTTTTTATAAAAATTCAAAAGGGTGTTATTTATCTAATACGGATGTTGCAAATGAAACAACTTGTGAAACATGTGCGAAAGCATCTAATGACGGCGGATTTTTCACCGTTCCCGCAGATTCTTATTTTCCTAATAATTTTGGTTTGTATAATGTCACAGGAAATGTGGCAGAAATGATTGCAACCAAAAACGTCGCAAAAGGAGGAAGTTGGAACGACTCACCAGCAAATGCGACCACTATTTCAAAACAAAACTATACAACTCCCAGTCCAAAAATCGGTGTTCGTATTTTTATGGAAGTGATTGAAGAGTAATTAGGAATATTCAGAATATTTTTTCATAAAGTAAAAAACAAAGGAAGACCGTCATGCCGACCCCGAAATTTCGGGGTCGGTATGACGGTCTTCCTGAAGGTTTTGTATTGTCAAAATCTAAAACTATGATAACATTCAGAAAGTGAAAATTATGAAAATGAAAACTGTCCTCTTTTTTTGCCTTTTGGCAAATAGTATTCAAGCTCAAAAATCGACTTTTACGAAAGCGGAAATACAAGCCGATTTGGTTGTTTTGAAATAGGAATTGATAGAGAAGTATTCGAGTTTGTACATGTATTCGACATCAAAAAAGTGCGTATTATAATTTTTTGATAAAGGAATTAATAAAAAATAATAAATTAGAAATGTCAAGTAAAGTATAAGCGACCGTAATAAATATGTTTAAAAAGAACTACAAAAATTATTCAGACGAAGAACTCATGCAATTTATCAAAAACGGAAAAGAAGCCGCTTTTGAGGAACTCTACACTCGTTATGCGGATAAATTATATGGCTATTTTTATAAAATGTTGTGGCAAAATGTTGAGAAATCAAATGATTTTACACAAGAATTGTTCTTGAAAATAATCGAAAAGCCACACTTATTTGATACATCAAAACGATTTTCAACATGGGTTTTTACAGTGGCAAATAATCTTTGTAAAAACGAATACCGTAAAAACGATAACAAACAAAAAGCATATAATGGGTTTACTTATTTACGAGAAGATTTAGTGGAATATAATATTCAAAATATGGACAATGAACTGTTTATCAATAAAATAAATCAAGCGATTGAAACTTTAGATTCAAGCCACAAAACTTGTTTTATCCTACGATACAAAGAAGAGTTATCCATCAAAGAAATCAGTAAAATCGTAAATTGTCCGGAAGGAACAGTAAAATCAAGACTGTATCACGCCACAAAAAAAATCCAAGCCTTAGTTGGTAAATTGGCAGCGCGTAATTAGGTAGCGCGTAAATAGGGTATGAAAAAAGTCACACCGAGTCGACATCATTAACATAGGACATCGTTCTATGAAAAAATATAAACCATGAGTTATAACATTAACGAAAAGGAAATCATAATTGCAAAAGTGAAAGAAAGTTTGCAAGCAGAAGATTTGCGAGTTTCTCCGAATGTCAAGCAAAACTTGACGGCAGCGTTTCGCGCGAAAAATCAATCTCCTGTAATTTTAGCGATGAATCGAGGGATTCCGTTATGGAAAGTTGCAGCGAGTTTATTATTACTAATCGGAGTGTTTTCGTGGCTACGTCCTTTTGAAAAAGAAACCATCGTTCAAACTGAGCCAACGATTCAAATAGAAGAAAAAATTATTAGGGTAACAGACACTGTTTTCGTTGAGAAAATCGTCGAAAAAGTCGTGATTGAATACGTCGAAGTGCCATCGACTACAAAAACGAATATTAAAAATGATATACCAATGGCAGTAAACGCCATGGAAAATTCTATAGAAAAGGTAATATATCACAAAACCGTCGATTTAGAATCCTTGATTGATAATTACTACGATACGGCAATGGTCGAAAATATTGATCGCCAAATTCGTGGAAAATCAATGAGCGATTCTGATATACCCACATTTTATTAGAGGGACGCTTCCCTTGACCATTGAGGTTTTGGAGTAGGCGGTGGTCAAGCAAAGCGTCCGTTTTACTGTTTCCATGCTTTTACTAAGAGAACCATTCTGCTATAACTTTCAATTCCCTCTTCCACGCCTTGAAATTTCAGATAAGTATCATACGCTTGATTCTGAAAAGGAATGATAGTTGGATATTTATCTCGAATAGCGTACATATTCTCTAAATCATTAAAAACGCCTCGGCTTAAATTTTCTGCTCTAAACACTTCATATGCTTCGGGTTTGAAATATTTGTATTCGGAAGCGATATATCGCCAATACGTTAAATGAGCAGAATAGCGAATCATAGCATTATCGGAAGCCATGCAAGCGACGTAACCCCAAAAATTACAAGTTCCCTCATCACCAAATCCATAACCATGAGCTAACTCATGAGCCATGACAAATGGCAACTGTGCAGCCGTCAAAGCACCATCAACTTGTCCCTCGCCAATCCAAGGCAAGTAAATTCCGGAAGCGCCCAGACGCATCAATAATCCTTTCGGATAAATTAATCGACCTCGCACATTTCCGACTGTTGGGTAATTATATTGTTTCAATACTTTTACCAATAATTGTCGCATCGTATCTTCTAAATTTGGAGGTAAGAAATCCCTCGTTATGGCATTCGTATCTATATTTGGAATGGTTTGTCGGGCGATATTAATTTCATGAGTGGCCCATTTTGTTTCGGATATTATCTCTTCTAAATCAAGGGTTTGTGTATCAAGACTTAATTGTTTTTCGAGTGGCTCACGAGCGTAGTTAAATCCCCAAAGTAGCAGAAAAAGAATAATTGTTACACTAAAAAAATTGCCGATTGGTAAAAGAATTTTTTCGATTTTTAAAGCTCGTTGTTGATACAATCGAAACCATTGATAAAGGTTTTTTATCAAAAGAAATCCTAAAAAAGCGATCATTACATATA
>CAWVWD010000443.1:0-4156 GCA_963933585.1 uncultured Saprospiraceae bacterium | reverse complement strand
GAATGCGTCGCATAAAAATCACCTGTACTCATAAAGGTCACGCCGCCATAACGAGCATCGTAAACCGAAGCAATATTCTTAGCATTTGTTGGTGTCAAAAGAAATTCGTCTTGATTTCTTGACGTACCAATCTTATGACGATAAATTTTATAAGGTTGTTGATTATCAATCATTTCCTTGGTCTGAACCCAAACATAAGCGTGCTTTTCGTCATTCGTCCAAGCAAAACCTCGAAGCCCTTCAATCGGATCGCCCAATATTTTTCCTGTTTTGGTATCAATAATATAAAACGTCTGAATTTCCGCACCTTTTGACTGTACGCCAATCGCTACTTTTTCCCCTTTTTTCGTAAAACTTCTACCTGACATAGCGGAAGTTCCCGATGAATCAATCTGTTCTGGATCGAATAATAAAATATCTTCATCGCTAATTTTAGTATATAATTTCGATTGTTTATCGCCTTTTTTACGCATCGTAAAAAACTGCCTATCAGCGACTAACGAAAGTGGTGAAATTGCATCCCGATCAATATATTCCTCAAACTCATCTCGCAAACCATCAATCGGTTCATGAACAAGATTAATATATTTTACGGTTGCATCGTGTTGAGCTTTCGTCCAAGCGATAACATTCGCATCGGTCTTATCTTCCAACCATTGATAATTATCGGTCAGAATTATATTGTGCAATGTGTCTTCTACGGGATTTTCGTCCGTATTCGGATAAATAAATTGTGCCATAAGTGGATGTAATAATATGAAGTGAAATAGTATCACTGCGAAAAATGAAATCGTTGATTTTTTCATAAAGTTGAAGGTCTAAAGATTTTAAAAGTATAAAGATTTACCGGTATTTGGGTTTTGACCGTCTGCCTTTACATTCTTATCCCAAAACACCATTGTATCTACATAACTGTTTACGAAGTTAAAGAACGATTTTAAAAATAAGAATTCATTCGGACAAAATAAATGATTTTGACGGTAAAAGGCTTATAATTAAAATCTATTTCAATCTCCTACTTAATCTTACCAAATAAAATTATTGGATGACTTCTATAAATTAAACCGCATCGATTTTCAAAATCGATACGGTTTGACAACATTAATTTATAAATTCTAAAGCGTTGAAAACGGAAATTAGACTATGAATAGGTAAGCCTAAATAAATGACATTTTTGAGTGTATTTTTTGTCATTCATTTTTTTACGGTAGAGACTTCGGTACGTTAAGGAGTGGGTAATAGATAGTTTATTTAGGAATACTAAAATAGAACTGACTCCCTTTTCCGATTTCACTTTCTACCCATATTTTACCATCATGTCCTTCTATAATTCGTTTACACAATGAAAGTCCAATACCTGTTCCTTCAAAATCTACTCGATTATGTAAGCGATTAAATATTTTGAATATTTTTTCGTGATATTCTTTTTTAATACCGATTCCGTTATCACTTACACAAAAAATATAATTATTTTTTTCAGTTTTGGAAGAAATACTAATTCGAGGAATGGTCTCCTCCTTCATAAATTTGATTGAATTTGAAATTAAGTTTTGGAGCAATAACCGGAACAAAATTTCATCTACATTTATCATCTTTGGCAAATCTCCAATTATGATAAGTGCCTTATTATCCGTTATTTTTGCATTTAAATCATCTAATGCATTTCGAATTATATCCACGATATCTACTTCTTTTTTCTGAACCTTATTAGAGGTCGAATAATCCAATAAATCAATCGTTGTTTTATTCATTCGCAAAGCACTTTCTTCTATAAATTTCAAATAGACATTTTCTGTCATGCTCAACTTTTCAGGAATACTTTTTTTTAATAAACTTATGAAGCTTAGAATATTCCGAATCGGAGATCGCAAATCATGTGAAACGATGTAAGCATATTCATTTAATATTTTATTCGAATTTTGCAACGCTGAATTCTGTTTATTTAAATGTTTTGCAATTGGCTCAAAGACGAATTTCATTTCAAAAACAACTATTCCAATTATGATTATTGAAAAGAGGAATTGAAAAATTATCATGCTATAAATTTTTTGATTAGACTCGGTTTCATACATTTTTACAATTTCATCCATTTTAATTAAAAACCGAGTCTGATTTTCCTCAAATTTCAATAATTGACTTTTTTGTAACCCGTCAATATTTTTAATAATGGATTCTGTAAGAATTATTTGAGGTGTCAATTGTCCTAAAGCCTTTCTTATTGTAAAGCTTGCCGCTTTTATTTCTTCTGATGCGTCACCGTTTATCAAAGAATAATGTGTTGTTTCCCATTCTTTAAATAAAGATTCTATTTCGATAATTTTGTTATTCTTTTGATGAATTTGATAATAGAACGTTAAAGCTATAATTTTTTGACTTAACATTCGCTGTTTTCCACTCAGATTAATAACTTTTACGTCATGTTTTTTTTGGCTTAACCAATGTACTATAAATGCTTGATTACCAATTACTAAAAAGACTATTAGGATGATTGCTAATGTTGATTTCCGTTGAAAAGACATCTCTGTAATTTTGTTTTAAAAACGAGAATTAAAGCAGTATTTATTACTTTAATTCGTATTCCTAAAATTCGGTGAATAGTTTCATTGTGTGTCGCAATATAAGTACTCATTCTGAAATATTATCAAATCGTTGGTTAAATTTCTTATTAAAATAAATCATATTTAGAATAATCTCTCCTCACATTATTTTACATTTGTAGCTTCCTAAAAATTATACGATGAGTCTAACATTTGAGTTAACAACAATAGCAGCAGATAAAAGACCTGTTTATATCACAGGAACTTTTAATGATTGGAAAATAGCCGATAGTCGTTTTCAACTACATGAAATCGAAGCGGGAAAGTATGTTTTAGACTTTCCCACAGATATTGATAAACCACGAATTTTTGAATATAAATACGTTCGAGGAGATTGGTCACAAGTCGAGGTTGATGAGTTTGGAAATCGAGTAAAAAATCGAGCTTTGAATCATGCAACCGGTAAAATATTTGACTTTGTACCAAAATGGCGAAAAGATGGGATTGCGTTCAATCGAGCATTTTTACCAAAAATAGAAACCGTTAGTGAGAATTTTGAAATTCCACAATTAGGTAAAACCCGAAAAATTTCCATTCTTTTGCCGCATAATTATTACGAAACGGATTATAAATATCCTGTCTTGTATATGAAAGATGGACAAAATCTTTTTGATAAAAATGCACCATTCGGAAATTGGGGAATTGATGAATCATTAGCGATTTTGGCAGAACAAGGAATGGGCGATATTATCGTTGTCGGTGTTGATCATGGCGATGAAAAACGAATTAACGAATATACCCCTGCAAATGAATTGCCAATCGGAATCGGTGAAGGACAGGGGACATTGTACTTGAAATTCATGGCGAATACGCTAAAGCCTTATATTGACCAACATTTTAGGACAATGCCAAATGCTGCAAATACTGCGTTTGGAGGAAGTTCACTGGGTGGATTAATTTCTCATTATGCTGCTTTGTATCATTCAGATACATTTAGTAAAGTGATGATTTTCTCCCCTTCTTATTGGATTTATCCTACTGTTTATAAAGAAACCGAAGATTTTCAACCGGACGGATATACTCGATTTTATCTCTTTGGCGGAGCAAAAGAAGGCTCAAATATGGTTGAAAACTTGTTTGAGGTTCGAGATATTTTGCAAGAAAAACAACAAAAACAAAGGCCAATAGATTTCAAATTAGTTATTGATCCACAAGGTACACACACCGAAAGTCGGTGGAAAGAAGAATTTCCAAGAGCCATAAGTTGGTTGTTCTATGGCCGATAACTTTTGTGAATTGGGATTTTTTTTTCGCAATACCAAAAATACGAAAAGCCTCAAAAGGGCGATATCCTCAACATCGGGTAACGCCCTATGAATTAAGCGAAAATATAATATGAATAACCAACGAACTCCAGTCACTATTATCACAGGTTTCCTCGGTGCAGGAAAAACGACCTTACTAAATCAAATAATCGCACAAAAAAACGATACTCGATTCGCTATTATCGAAAATGAAATCGGTGCGGTGAATTTGGATAGCGAATTCATTATCGGTGCAGATGAAGATATCTTTCAAATTACAGATGGCTGTCTATGTTGTTCGTTGAGTGTCGAACT
>CAWVWD010000442.1:0-4158 GCA_963933585.1 uncultured Saprospiraceae bacterium | reverse complement strand
TAGATCAAAATTTGACCATCGCCGGAGATCGTTGGTAAATAATCATCAACGGCAGAATTAATATCTGTTCCGACATTAAATGGACCTTCACCTAAGCCTAAAGTCGGTGCTTTGACAGCTTCTAGTGCAAATAAATAATTTTCAGTTCGGGTTTCTATTCGGGAATCGTGTTCGTCCTCCAATACGGATTCTTTTTTTGCATTGGTGTATCGAGCTTCTTTCATGATTCCGTATTGACTAAAATACGTAGAAGCCATTTCGAATTCGCTTAACCGAAAGTAAGCTTCGCCACATTCAAAATAAGCGGCTCGTGACAAAGATGGATCGAAAGCAAATGATTTTTCATAAGCATCAACCGATTCTTCAAATTCAAATAGCTCTAAATGAACACGACCTAATTCTCGGTAAGCAACCGCAAAATCGTTCTTAATTTTGATAGTATTTTTGAGTTCATTTCTTGCCTCTTCAAGTTTTCCATTATTAATATGTTTTTGAGCGACTCGAAGGGAACGGATGGCTTTCATGGTTTTGAATATCTGAGCTTCCGCTGTTTCGATACAGAATAAGCACAAACAAAGCATTAAAGCACGAAAAAAATATTTATGTGACTTCATAGATGAAAAAACTTGATATTCAATGTGTGTGGTTGAATATGTTGACATGCTACAAATTTCGGACAACAAATTGGAAAATTATACGATTTCCCCTTTAAAATGCTAAAAAATGTAATGATTTAAGGTATATCTTAACAAATATGAAAAAATAATAATTTATATATGGCTGTTTGTCTGTCATTGTTCAATGAAAAGTTAGGCAGTTTGAAATCATATTTTATCTTAATTGAAAAAAATGAAAATAAAATACGTCATATAATCAATCCGTTTTGAATAATTCCTAAATTTGGAAAACCAAAATAGTGATAATTTTCAGAAGTATCAACTTTGACGAAATTTGAATAACGAAGTATTGTAACGGATTCTAAATACTTTGTATTTTCTTAATTCAATTATTACCTTTATTATTTATCAATTTATGTTTTACACAATATGAATAATCAAATTAAAAATACGCTTATACAGATTATAGTTGGTTCGGCAGTCGTAGTCGTTGGATTGATTGCATTAAATAAATTCGTTCCAACGTTTACGCTATTTCCTAAAACTACTCCTGTAGAAACGGATGATAGAGAAATAGAAGAAATACTTAAAATGGATGAAGCAACTCCTGCGGATATGCCCAAAGATGAAAATTCGCCTATTTTTAATGAAGAAGAGGCGACTGCTTCGACGAATATTGTTCCTGAAAATGTAACGCCAAATATACAATATTCATTGGATAAGCGACTGAAAGCCGGAAATATGAGTTTTGCTTCTCCGAGCGAACTTCAGCAGAGTCTAAAAATGACTTTCACGAAATATTTGCATAGCGAATATTGTCCGAAAAGTATTGAGCGTTATGAAAAGAATATTAAAATTAATTTTACGCTTTCTCGTGACGATTTAGTCAATCTGATTCATTTTGTTGCGGTCCAAAGTGGTCGAAATTATTATGCATTTAAACCGCAAAAAGGAAATAATTTATTAATGATTCCTAATAAATTTTCACCGGGAACACACGAAATCACCTATGGTTTTGTTTTTAAAAGTGATATTTTTAAAAGTGAGGTTAATAAACGAGAAGTCCCGTTCTACGCACGGAAATGTGAAATTTCGATTAAGAAATAATCTTATTTTATATTGCCTTTGCCTCATTGCTTTATTGCTAATCGTATAACGATAAAAACAATCGAACAATGAAAACAATTGAACAGTGAAACAGAAAACAAATGATTAAATATATATCAAGGCGATTATTTTACGGAGGTGTAGTTCTGGTTTTAGTAGTGACGTTGATTTCCTCGATTATATACCTCGCTCCAGTAGATCCAGCGAGTTTGACATTCGGACAACGTGCCGATGTTGAATCGGTGGAAGCGAAGCGAAGTGCTTTAGGATTAAATCAACCGCTTTCTATTCAGTTGCTCTGGTACCTGAGAGATATTTCACCGATTTCTATCCATGAAGATAGTCCTGAAAATCAAGCATTGTATCACTATAAGACATTAGTTGATTTAGGAGAAAAGGTCTTAGTTTTAAAATCGCCCTATCTGCGAGAATCATATCAGTCGGGGAGGAGCGTACGAGAAATTTTGGGTCAAGCGATTCCACAAACGGCCTTCTTAGCATTGTCGGCTTTGTCAATTGCGATTTTTATAGGTATATCTTTAGGTATAGTCGCAGCGATTCGCCAAAACTCTTGGTTTGATAATGCGGCTGTCGTGAGTTCTGTTTTTGGTTATTCTATTCCGAGTTATGTCACAGCGATTATTTTAGCATTCGTTTTCGGTTTCGCACTTTCCGAATATACAGGATTGAATATCACGGGAAGTTTATTAGAAATTAATGATTTAGGAGAAGAATATTATGCTTGGCAAAATTTGATTTTACCAGCGATTGCATTGGGAATTCGGCCGGTCGGTATTATTACACAATTAACCCGCTCTGCGATGTTGGATGTTTTGTCTCAAGATTACATCCGAACTGCAAAATCCAAAGGTTTGAGCAAACGTACGGTTATTATAAAACATGCTTTACGCAATGCTTTAAATCCTGTAACGACTGCTATCTCAGGTTGGTTCGGAGCATTATTAGCAGGTTCTTTTTTCGTAGAATCGGTATTCAGTTACAAAGGTTTGGGATATGAAACAGTTCAAGCTTTATTGACCTTTGATATTCCGGTAATTTTGGGTTGTGTATTGTTTACAGCAGTTGTTTTTGTAGCGATTAATGTTTTTACAGATTTGATTTATGCGCTGCTTGACCCTCGTGTGAGCGTAAGTTGAAGTAATACGATTTTCCAGAAGGATAAACGCACTAAATTATTTTATAAAATGGATTTATCTAAAATATTATCTTGTTCTTGTATTGAAGTTTGATTGAATAAAAGTATAGTCTTAATTTTAGTGCGTTTGTCCTTATCCTCTGGAATCTTGTTATAAAGGGCCAAATGTTTTTTATATTACTAATAAGAATGATGTGATATAAAAAAATGAATCCCCTTTTCAAATGAATGAAAAGGGGATTCAACTACAGTTTAGATTAAACCTAGTAATTCTTATTTAGAGAGAAGAATTATTGATTACTAACAATTAAAATCGTAATTACTCTTTAATGCGAATGTTACTAATATCATTCCATTCTGTAACACCATTTTCAACATATTTCACGAATACTTTTTCACCTTCGATTTTTCCGATTTCTGCTAACTTATAAACTAAGCTGTTTACAGATTTGCAGAAAACTTTATCGCCGGCTACTAAATAAAGCACGGTTAAATTTTCTGTTGTCAACCATTCACCTTCATTGACATAAAAACGAACGAAATACTTTCCATGAGAAGTGTTTTCGATTTTACCCGCATACCAAAAATCATCATAACTCCAATTAGCTAATACAATTTTTCCAACGGAGTACATCTCTGCTACCTCTCCTTTTTCAGTAATATCGAATTGTCTTTCAGGTTGAGCTTGTAACTTGAAAACTGCCAAAACTAATGTTAATGCAAGTAAAAAATTTCTAATATTCATTGTAGTAATTATTTATTAGGTTACTTAATCATCTATGATGATGCAATTTTAGCCCCAAAAAAGACTAAGTCAAATTTATTTCATTTTATTTGTGACATTGTATAATTTATTTGTAATTATACAATGCACTTTGTGTAATTGATTTTTTTATAAAAAATGTATTTTAATTTATTTTGAGTGACAATTTTTTTAGAGTCTGAGTCTTAATGAAAGTATAAATAACCATAAAAAAATCTTGTTTTCTAGAAAAAAAGTCAAGTCTTATATTAAATAAAATCATATACAAAATCATATTTAGGCATTAATTAGAGGAATGATTTAAATGCTTCACAAGAGTTATTCTTTTATAATTTTCTCTTTAGAAACTTTTATTCCTACTCATTTGATGGTTTTGTTGATTTTAAATCTTCGCTCGATTTATCCTTTTTGGGAACTAAATTGAATCCTTTTTCAATATCTTCTGGTAAGGCATTAAAAACAGATTCATTGATTTCATCTTTTATTTTCTCTTCGATAATATCTATTTCTACATC
>CAWVWD010000441.1:0-4180 GCA_963933585.1 uncultured Saprospiraceae bacterium | reverse complement strand
GCAGCGTGTAAATTGATAACCAGTAGATTTTCATAAGGCGTAGAATGTATCGTAATCGGTTTGATTTTTTCAAGGTTTCGAAATTCTCGTTCCAGTGCTTTATGAAAATCCTTGTGTAAATAAGTTGCCAAAACTTGATACGAATTTGCCAAGTTCAAGTATTGATACAAGTTTGCAGTTTGCGGCAGATCATTTGTAAACTTTTGATAATTAATACTTTGTGCTAATGATTGTGCAAAATCTATCTTATCAACCCATTGTTTCAAACCTTCCGATGTATTCGCAAAAACAACATATTGTTTATTAATAAACGTATAATACGGATTACGAACTGGCGAAAATTTATTACCAAAAATCGGTTGAAATAAATCTTCCGTTACAAATCCATTCAAATTATGCGGCGGATAATTCACCAATTCTAATTCTCCGTTTTCTTCACTCAATGTCTTCAATAGAGTAAATGCTTTTTCATAATCCTTAACTTCTGCCACCCAGAACCGATTGTCTTCAAAATCAATCGTTGTCGGTTCCGTAATCACATAAGTCAGATTTTCCCCTAACCATGGCAAAAAGTATTTTTCAAAAACCTTATTTCCTGTTGTTTTATTTTTAACAAACTTCTCAAAGTCCGTACTATTAAAATTCAAAGCATAAGTTGTATTATCCGGTAAAACCTTGGCAATCGTGATACTATCCGTCAGTTTTTCCTTTTTTAAAGCTTTAAAAAATGGATTTCTCACATTAGAATTTAAATAACCAATAATATCAAAACCATCATCCAAAAATTTAATATCTAACCCCGTCCAAGTTCCTAAATCCTTCAATCGCTTCAAATCCTCCAAACGGTTTTCGTTCGTAAATTGTGACAAAAGTCTTGGTAAACTATTGAAATTCAAATAAATAGAACAATCAGCGTTAATACCCGTTTTCTCTCTAACTTTCAAAAAATCCTTTTGCCGACTAATATTTTTTCTTGGATTATCTAATTGTAAAATTGATTTTTCAATCAAAAAACTATGGCGAGAAGCTAACAAAATATCATCAGACAAACACAAAAAAAGTCGCTCTGCTTTCGAATACGAAAACGCATGAATCATTCGACCTTCAAACTTATGAGAATCATAATCTTGCCCATTAGAAATCCATTGTATCCGAAAGCCTTCCAAGTCGATTTTTAATTCCGGATGCTTCGCAACATATAGAAAATCAATCGTTTTCGCTTCGCTAATTTCGGTGGCACAAAGCACTTCACCTTCTTTGAAAAAGCGACTATTTTCTTCATTTTGATAAAATAGTTTATCAAATAATCGAAAATCCGAGCGTAACTTTTGGATCAGATAAATATCTTTTAAATCGTTAGAATAGGTTTTCTTTTTTAATAAATCTTGAACCTTAGCATACGTATTAAATTCAAGAATCATCGCTACATCAATAGGCACCGCTTTGAATAAAGTCGTGCTTGCATCCGATGTCCCTTTGATTTCCAACCTTGATGACAAGATGAAAAAACAAACTATCAAAAGCAGAATTCCGAGACTAATTAATATACCTTTACTTTTAGACATTTACTGGTATTTTGTTTTTTGGTATAAATATTTAGAGGTATTTTAGTTTAAATATTTGAAAGTCTAAACAGAAATTTTGCAGAAAGCATGACTCTTTACATTTAAATGCTCTAAAATATATTTCTTCGCAAAGCAAAAACATATTTTACATTAAATCTTTCAACGCATAAATAGAAGACACCTTTAAAACGCCTATAAACCTTTTATATTCCATATTAATTTAATATATTTATACCAAATATTATGTGCACATGAATAAAAATAAAAACTTAATTTTAATCGGCACTTTAGGAGCAATTGCAGTAGCTTTGGGTGCTTTTGGAGCACACGGATTAAAGTCATTATTAACCGAAGTACAAATGAGTACTTTCGAAACAGGCATCCGTTACCATTTCTACCACACCTTCGCCATTTTGGGTGCTGCAATATTAACAAAAAATCGAGCATCAAAACCGTTAAACATTGCAATAATTTTATTTATTGTCGGAATAATTTTATTCTCAGGCTCTTTGTATTTATTAGCTTGTAAGGATATTTTAGGTATCGAAAGTTGGACATTTCTTGGGCCAATCACGCCTCTTGGCGGCGCATGTTTTATAGCGGGTTGGGTGATGTTTATTATTAAAGGAACTCAAGGAATTAAAGGTTAAACTTCACTTACAGAATAATATCCTAAGAAAGCCCATCATACCGACCTAGATCAGGATGATGGGCTTTTTATCAATTAACCCTCCCTACCGGATAACGCATATAGCCAACTTCTGCCGATTCAGAACGTTCGTAAATAAACATTAATTGAGCATTAGCGGACTTTGCAAAATTTTCATCACTTACTTTTTTGGCTTCTAAAGCTATTTTAATCGCAGGATTCTTTTCCAATATTTCCAATGCAGAATCTTCAAAAACGTAAGCCGAAAAATATTCCTTTCTTTGTAAAATACCATCAAAGAAATTCCACGAAAAATAAGAATCCGGAGCTTGAGGTTCGAGCGTTTCGATGAGGTATCGATTGATTGATTGATTCGTATAAATCATATAATCGCCTTCCTTGAAAAGTACTTTTTGCATTACCTTTTTGACTTTCAATTTAGAATGTAAATAATGCCCCTCGTAGGCCTCTTTTCCCGTCTCATAATCCTCGATGTAATACATTTCCACTTCCATCTCCGTATCCGCTTCGAGTTGTGACATTTTCACCTTGTTATTTTTCAATCTTTCCACCACTCGCCATGAAGATTGCGGCACGATGTAAGCCTTTGGCTTCTCAATATTCTGTGTTGGTTTGTAATAGTTCCAATGCGGAATTTGCTTCGTATAAGGTTCATTCTGGTCGTAATACAAACGATCTAAACCCGAAACCTCGCTCGGTTTATATTTCGCGGTATACCCCTTAAACGTTATCGTATCCAATTCCATGAAATCCAATTCCCAATTAATATTAAACGACGTTTGTTCCTTTACCAATTCATCCGCAGCCATTTTTGCTTTCCGCAATTTAGCCTCATTCGCAACCATGTATTTCAACATCAAATCCATAAAAGTATAAGTCGATTCGACCCGACTTTTATACGGTTTCAACATGTGCGTTTCAGGCATAAAACTGATACAATTAAATAGTGAAGCATAACCAGAAGAATAACGTGCTAAATCCAAAAATCCTGCAATTCCATCATCCGGCGTATTTCGAGCATAAACATAAGGCGTCATTTCCCAACCTGATTTGTCCATATTCTCAAACAAAAACGGCAACATATCTTTATTCATAATATCTGCCAAAGGTTGTGCTAATTTGTTGTGTTGCGTCGAAATCAGCGTCATTGTATATTGGTAATCTGCACCATTTGAGGTGTGATTATCAATAAAAATATCCGGCATCCATTGCGTAAAAACATCATTAAACGCCATCGCATTTCGAGAATCGCATTTGATAAAATCTCGATTCAAGTCCAAATGCTGTGAATTTCCACGGAAACCATAGGCTTCAGGCCCATTTTGATTCGCACGAGTTGTGCTATTTCGATTTAATGCACCGCCAATATTATAAATTGGAATCAAAACAATCGTTACTGATTTCAAATTTTCTTTCAATTTTTCATTCGTCAAATAATCTCGAACCAACATCATCGAAGCATCAATGCCACAAGGTTCTCCAGGATGAATGGCGTTATTAATAAACAAAATTTGTTTGCCTTGTGCTCTTGCTTTTGTAGGCGTATTGGCGTCATTTTCAGAAAGAATCACCGTATGAATTGGTCGTCCAACATCCGACTTTCCAACTTCTACCATTTTGAGATGCTTCGAAAAATTGCGTGCTAATAATTTATAAAAAGCAATCGTTTCAAAATAAGTCGCTGAATAATTTTCCTTTTCCTCAAAAGGTGTTGAGAAAGAAGCTATGTTGTTATCCGTCATTTTGATTTCATTTGTGGTTTTGGAAGTACAGCTCAGAAGTACGAGCAATATTAATATGATAGTCGATTTGGTTTTCATCTTTGGTTGATTTTGTCTAAAAGGCGAATTTAAGTTAAAAAATAGAATCCCAAAACTTAAAAATAATTTTAAGCAGGTGACAAAAGTCACTTAAATTGAAGATAGTGAAGTTGTTTGAGAAGTTC
>CAWVWD010000440.1:0-4186 GCA_963933585.1 uncultured Saprospiraceae bacterium | reverse complement strand
CGTGGAACTCAGCTTATGCGTTTGCGGAGAATCAAGTGATTAGTTCTATTGATTTGGAAGGAGCTGAAGCGGAGTACGGGGCAGGAGGTTTTCCCACTAAAAGAAATTAGGTCGAATCAAAAAACAACTTCGTGCGTAAGGTGAGTAATTGAATAGTCCCTTATTTTAAATTATCGATTTCCACCATATCAATGGAATTATTTCTAAATATAATACGCACGTTCAAAGTCTTTATAATATAATCCACTTCATCAATGATAATATAAGGTTTTATTGTTCTTAAAAACATATATTCATAAGTTCGAATCAGAAATCGTTTTTTGTTTTCAGCAGAAAATAAACCACAATTCATTTTTAAACGAGGACTAGTATTTTCAAGGATTACCACCTTATCGAAATTCATTACATTTTGAATGGCTGCTGTTTGATATAATTTATTGAACAAAGCATTGTGAATTTCTACTTTAGATGATTGAGCGTAAATGGTTGTTGAACAAAGAATTATGAGGAATAATAACCTGTGTTTCATATTGCCTAATTTAATAAAAGAAAGTAATACAAGTTAGAACAAAATCTCAAGTTGCTTTATCCATGAGGTAGAAAAAATCAGTCGAATCCATTAAAATCCATTCAATCCATATTCCATTTTCCAAATCAATCCACAAAAAATGCCTGTAACTTCGGTAAAACAACTTTCACCCGTTCCGCATTCAATACCATTTCCTCCGCCTTCTCTTTTTCAATAACCTGACCTTTTTTCGCCAAATCCATCATTTTCTGACGTTCCGACACATCGAAAGCCGAGAATGTTCGACGCAACAACGGTAAAATATCATTAAACTTTTCCATCGGTAATCTTTCGACCCAACCATCCAGAATATTCCAAAGCGAATACTGATAAGTCAACAACAAACCGCTTCCATGTAAAAACCCTTCCAGCCATTGAGCCGCTTCCGAAATATCTCGACTAAGCGACAAGGCAAACGCCATTTTATCGCCAGTTTTCTCCACTGTAATCACATTTCTATCCGATAAAATCCGAACTGCTCCGCCAGATAAAATACCATTTATCGCTTCATTATCTGATATTTGTAATAAAGTTTTATTCCAATTTTTTAAATAAAATTCATTATCCAAGAGCGAAATAGAACGATTGGTTGATTGTAATAATTCAAAAATTTCGGCTGCAGCATCATCGTCCACACCTTGACAAACCGTTGGTAAACCAATAAAAATACGTGGCAAAATCTGATTCACGACCAATTTAATACTCGATAAATCCGTTTTTCGAACCGTTCCGTAACGCAGTTTCTTAACCAAAATCGGTAACGTTCGCATCAAATCCAAAACATCTTTTGTCACCGCAGATTTGTCTTGTACCAACTGCACCAAATACGGCAAAGCTCCTTGTAAATCTGCATCAATTGCCGAATCCAACAACTCAGATAATTTTGATAAAGCGTCCGCTTCAAAAGCTGTTTTTCTAATAAAATTCGTCGCCGCCGTTTCCACCGTATTTCCCCACATTCCAGCTTCGATAATCGCCAATGGAAAACGAACTTTCCATTTTAATCGCCAATTCTCGTGAAATGAACCTTGCTTCTGTCCTCTAATCGCTTGTGACTTTCCCCAATCGATATTCAAAACATTCAATCGGTGTAATAATAAACTCGCAATCGTGTGCGTATCTTTTCGCAAATCCAATGCTTTCGTAATTGCTTCCGTTGCTTGATATTCCTTACTTAGCCGAGCCGTTTTAATCAGTTTTTCCAAATCTTTTTGCAAAGGCACCACTGGCACTTTATCCGAAACTTTGCCCATCAAATCACCAATAATCAACTTTTCTCGAATCAATTGCATCGGTTCATCATAACCGCCACAAAAGATTGTTTTTGCGGCTTCATCCATTTCTGCAATGCCTGAAATCGGTAAACCTCGCAAAACCGCCAACGTTTCCGCCAAGCGAACCGCTTCAATAATATGAGCCGAAGACGCATCCAAATCTTCTTTCCGTAACAATTTTGCCACTTTCGTCATCCAACGAATCACGACATCTTTCCGATTCGAGAACAACATTTTATACCAAGCCGGCGACAAAACACCAGCGCCGTAACCACTCGAATAGGACAATCGCTCATAAGTCCACGGAATCCAAGTTGTTTCCGTTTTGATGCGTTTGATGCCTTTCAATATCGCATTATCGGCAGCCGTTTTAAACGATTTATAATCCTCCAAAACAGGCGCGTGAAATGCACCACAAACTACTGCAACCTTAGTATAATCCTTTATTGCTTTCCGCAAAACCTTCCGCATATACGCTTCTCGCATCTGCTCCCGAGGTTTTTGTGGCGTTTTGATTTCCGCTCGAAGCACCGACATCATTTCCACAATTGCAGGAAAAATTTCCGCTGTATTTTCATTCTGCTCAAACGTCACTTCCCACCATCGCTCACTATCCTCATAACCTGCCAACTTCCCCAAGAATCCCAAAGGATCCCGCTCCAACAACAAATCTTCCTCCGACTTCTCCCCTGCTTCCAATGTTTCATCAATAAAACCCAACACCAATTGCTTATCGCCATCTTCTTCATTTTCAGCATCCAACGAAAAATGAAACGACTGCGGCAAATCCATAAACTGAATCGGAATCCCACGTTCCGCCGCCCAATTCATAGCCACCCATTCCGGAGAAAATTCCGCAAAAGGAAAATAAGCTGCTTGTCGCAAATCCTTCGGATTATACGTCAAAATCGCCACAGGCGGCTTCAGATCGCCTTCAATAATATGTCTAATTGCCTTCTCTGCATCAGGCGGACCTTCCACCAATAACACATCAGGCTGATAAACTTCCAACGCTTTTTTTAGGCTTTTTGCCGAACCTGGCCCGTGATGTCGTATGCCGAATATTTGGTGCATTTGTTTTGTTGTTGGTTAATTGTTTCTATGATAATATTCCCAATTAAAAGTCTTGAAAAAATCCGTCATACCGACGAAGGTCGGTATCTCCTCAACGTAAGGACTCGATCTTTAGTTAATTCGCAATGAAAAATGGTAGCTTTTTAAATTTTGTTCCATTGCCTGCAGGAGATACCGACCTGCGTCGGTATGACGGGTTTTGTTTGAGTTTTCAGATGGTGAAGTAAATTATTAAAAGAATTCATTCCCACAAATATTCTCCTTCCAAAAAACCATCATATAAATCTCTCAACTCCTCATTCTTCTTTTTTATCAAATTCAACTTCCACTCTCTTTTCCATTCTTTCAATCGTTTCTCTCTCGCAATCGCTTCATCAATTCTCCCAAAATATTCATAATAAATCAAGTCAAAACAATTATACCGAAAGGTAAATGACTTCCTATCCTTCCCATTCCTATGTTCATCAACTCGCTTTATCAAATCATTCGTAACACCGATATACAAAACCGTTCGATATTTATTTGATAAAATGTAAACCCAACCATGCGAAAGTTTTAAGTCGGAAGTGATGAACATGATTTTTGGTTTTGATGATGAATTAATAATTTAATATGAACAACTCAATCTTAACTAATGTACGAAATAAAACCCCAAACCTTTCCGTCATACCGACGAAGGTCGGTATCTCCTCAACGTAAGGACTCGATCTTTAGTTAATTCGCAATGAAAAATGGTAGCTTTTTAAATTTTGTTCCATTGCCTGCAGGAGATACCGACCTGCGTCGGTATGACGGGTTTTGTTTTGTTCTTTGATTTGTGCGTTATGTTGGCATATCAAAGCATCTCCCGACAAGATCGATACAAATCCTTCCAACCGTTCCGTTCCTTCACCACCGTTTCCAAATATTCCAGCCAAGCCACACCATCTTGCGTAGGATCTTTCACGATTGCACCAGTAATTCCTGCTGCCAAATCAGCCGCTCGAAGCGTACCATCACCGAAATGTGCGGCTAATGCTTGTCCACTATTAATCACAGAAATTGCCTCTGCTGTACTTAGTGTTGCGGTTGGAATTTTAAGTTTTGTGCGTCCGTCTGCTGTTTTTCCACTTCGGAGTTCTCGGAAAATCGTCACTAAGCGTTGAATTTCTTGAATAGGAGCAGCTTCGGCAGGTAATGCCAAACTGATTCCAATTTTATCAACTCTCGTTTTGACGATTCTCACCTCTTCTTCCATCGTTGCGGGAAGCGGCAAAACGACCGTATTGAA
>CAWVWD010000439.1:0-4195 GCA_963933585.1 uncultured Saprospiraceae bacterium | reverse complement strand
CTGATACTGAATTCACGAGTATTAATTTCAAAGTTTTTCGTGAAATTCACCCCAAAATTCCAAGCCTCTTCCGCTTTCAAATCTTCTGTCAAATTAATCATTCGAGAAGATGTCAATGCTGAAATATTTTCTGCCAATATTCGAGCCGTTCGATAACCTCGACCAGCATTGATACGAACCACGGTATTTTCATCAAAGTTATACTTCATATTCATTCGAGGCGTAATGAAAAGCCCGTGAATATTATGATAATCGGTACGTAAACCAACGACTAAACCAAATGATTTCTCAACGTTCTTATCGTCTTTTTTTACAGTCTTATTTCGTTGATAATTATACTCGAAAAAAGCACCGGGAACAGATTCTATCAAGCTATAATCTACATCTGCAAATACTTCGTCATATTCATCATACACAAAACTTCCGCCTATTTTATAGTTATGATCAGATGTTCCGATGATATTTTGGTAAATCAAATTCGTATAAAAACTGCGTTGTGTCGCATCATAATTATTGCGACCAAAAAAGCCATCGTTCTTATGATAGGTTAAATTCGTAATCCAACCCAAGCTCGCAAATTGATTTTCAAAACCTAAATAACCGATTTTACCAAATACTTCCACTCTTTCTGTCAATAAATCCACGCCATATAAATCTGCTGGATTCTCGTCATAACCAATTTGTCCACCCGCAAAACGACTCGTCAAAGCCTGCACATTAAACTGTGCACGTAAATTTTCACCACGATAAAATAATCGAAGCAAGCCATTTAAGTTTTCTTTCTGTGGCACATCCAAAAATGTATCTTCATTATGATCGACTTCACCATTGAAATAATTTCCGTGTAATAATAAACCGATTGACCAATTACGGGAAATTTGATGATTCAAATGAACGTTTAATTCTGCTCTTCCAACGTGATTCGCATACGTATTGATAAATAATTTTTCACCATCGAAGGGCTTAATTAATTCCACATTAATATTTCCTGCCATTCCTTCATAACCATTCACAACGGTGCTTGCACCTTTCGCAATCGAAATATTAGAAACCCAAGTTCCCGGAATATATTCCATCCCAAAAGGATATGCCAAACCTCGCATTGAAGGACGATTTTCGGTTTGCATCTGTGTATAAATACCTCGCAAACCCAACATTTCAATTTCTTTTGCACCTGTTACCGCATCAGAATATGCTACATTTACGGAACCATTAGTTTCAAAACTTTCCGACAAATTACAACAAGCTGCTTTACGCAGTTCACCGGAATTTATCGTTTCAATGTTATATGTTTTCAAAGTCGAAATAAAATTATCTCGCTCTTTCGCTGTAATTTCAACAGTTTCCATTTCTACGCCCATTGCAAAAAAGATAATTATATCCTCGTCCTCAGGCGTAATTTCAATCGTATCCGCTGTATAACCAACATAACTAATGACCAACATATTCGTTTCCTCAATCCGTGGAATTTTAAAATAACCTTCCACATTCGCTGCGACACCAACCGCCGTACCTGCCCATTGAAGAGTCGCTCCGGTTAATCTTTCTTTATCTTGATTCACAACGATTCCAGTTAAAGGCTGTGCAAAACCTTGAAAAGCAAGGCTTAATACTATAATAATAGATGTTATGTGTTTCATGTTGTTTGATTTTGATTCGAAATCTGAAAATTAAAACTTTCCGTCATGCTGAAATCGTTTTAGTATCTCCTAATGGCAACTGAACTCAACTTTATTAAAATTGAGTAATAAATAGTCGGGAGATACTGAAACAAGTCCAGTATGACGGTCTTATTTAGGTTTCAAATAAGTACTTTGTAGTTACAACTTATTTAAAGCGGAAATAAAATTCGTAATAATAAATATTTAGATTTTATCTAACAAAGGAAAGCACCACCCAAAACCTCAATGTCATCTTCGACAATCAGTGGCGGTTTATAATCAAAGTAAGGAGGATCGGAAAATTCCAAAGAGCTTTGGAATCCTAAATTTTGAATCGGAATTACAGCAATAAAAGTAGGTAAGTTTAGTCGAAAATCAACGAATAATGGTTGTACTTCATCATCGACTTTTACGATAACTATTTTCTCATCACAGCATTTTTTTGTCTTATTTGATCCACAAGAAGTCAAACTCATCTTTGCTGCTTTCTTTTCACAACAAGTCATCGGTTTTACTTCATGTGTACATTTTTCGGCTTTAAAGAACAATGCAACCTTGACCAATTCACCAGAACAAAAGTGCTGGTTGATTGTCAAGCCATTGGTCGAAACCAAAATTAATAAGGATAATATGTAGACAAGTATTTTGATATGATTATTATTTTTCACAAAAATAAGGTTTTTAATGAAAGTGAAAGCGTAAATGTGCATTAAAATTTATTTTGTATCTATTGAGAGAAAATAAATAATTAATAAAACTTAATAATTAATAAAAGGTTGTCATCCTAGTCGAGGCTAGAACTTGCTTCAGGTAACGGAACTCAACTTGAATTTTCATAATTTTGAGAGGGTAACCTCTCAAATATCTGGTCTTTACGTTCCGGGAATTATCCATGAGTACTCAGAATCGCAACGGCGAAAGGATTTAGTGTTTTTCCTGAAAATCCCCTTATTGTTTTAATTTATTGATTTTCAATGATTTACAAATAAATTATAAATTAATTTCATTTTTTTTAAAATGGTAGGAACTAAATCTGTCTATCCTAGAGTTATTTCTGGCATACATTGCAAATAAGCAATGATTCTAAATCAAATTATTACCAAATGTTATTTAACCAACATATCATCCGAACTGACTTTCAGTGTCCAGTGATTAGTATGTTTCTATCGTATCTCACGATAAAGGAAACAGAAGGCACAATGGGACAGTGAAGAAGTTCCTATTTCTCTACAAAGGGATGATTGGAATAACATTAATTGTGGGAATAATTTCTCCTCTATCGCCTGATAATATTTCAGATTTCAGGCTCTAATTATTTTTTGCATATATAAAGGAATGAAGTATTAATGGCTTTCGGCAAATCGTTGAAATGACACATTAAATAAGTCTTTATACATATTAACTGATTTTATATCATATTGGCTCGGTTGTTTCATCCGATTAATAAATATGTATTTTGGTTTTTATTCAAAATAAAATTTGTCATTTAATGATTAATTTAAAATTTGAATCATATTTAACACTTTTTTGGTAATATAACTTAATACAAAGTAGTGGTGAGATTTGTCTTATTTTGATTTTAAACAGGGAAATCTGTATCGGAAGAAAAATAGAAAAGTTATTTTTTATCGTTTAATATATTACATTCACAAGCTTTGGTAAGATAATTAAAGTTTACAAAAACGAAATAAGACCTAAATAAACGAGTTTTAAAAAATTATCAATTTGTAACTTTTTTAATTATAAAATTATACTAATTTGCGTATTTTTACTATATTTGTACTCAAATTAATTATTAACCGAAAATATTGAATTCGTTTTGACAGAAACGATTATCGAATTTAAAATTTTCAAAATTACCCTAATAATGATGATATTAAAAAATGAAATCCAAATGAATACTCAAATTGTTTTGGCTTCTGATGGCACGACTTACATAGGTGTTGCTCCTCGTCATATCTCATTAACAGGCGGCGAAATTCCGATTGAATTCCGTGTGAATACAGAATCTTAGATATACACAGACGTGCGTATCAAATAGTAAAAACAAAGAGAATTATAGGAATCGCATTTACTGAGCTAGCAAAAAATTGATAAAGATGTTGAGATGAATTATAGAACGGTGACTCGTTCTAATGTGAAATTCGTGACTTGAAAAGATAAAAAAGGAAGTATTGGATTGCCGTATCATTAATTTGGTACGGCATTTTTTTATTTTTGGACTTGAGTATTGAAGAGGCGACTTTGAGTCGAATGTCTAATGGCCAATCTTTTAACTATTAAAATCTTTTGATTTGTTACAGTAGGCTATTTATTTCTTGTGCCCTTAGTCCGTGATTTTTTTTAAGTTCCTAAGCGTAAGTCAAGTCAATTATGTCGGTATTTTTTGACAAAATATTGTCGATAATTTCGTTAAAATTTATTTTCATCACTATGGCTATGCAAATAAATTTTGCCTCGTTCTCGACAAATTTTGATGTAAAATCTACTCGACACTATTAACTTGACTTACTACTGAGGAAAAATCAAAAAAT
>CAWVWD010000438.1:0-4204 GCA_963933585.1 uncultured Saprospiraceae bacterium | reverse complement strand
AGCGACTAATTGACAACCGTACCTGTCGTAAGCTTTATAACCGTTATATTCTTTTGGATTATGTGAAGCCGTCAACATTACACCACCATGACAACCTAATTCACGAATTGCAAAAGACAATTCTGGCGTCGGACGCAATGCATCAAAATAGTAAACTTTAATGCCATTTGCGGAAAAAATATCCGCTGTAGATCCTGCAAAAACATCAGAATTATTACGACAATCGTGCGCAATCACGACTTTTAATTCTTCACCTGGATACTTTGCAACCAAATAATTAGAGAAACCTTGAGTCGCTTTTCCCAAAGTATATTTATTCACACGATTAGAACCAACACCCATTATTCCTCTCAATCCACCTGTTCCAAATTCTAAATCTTTATAAAAAGCATCCGTTAAACCACCAACGTCCTTATTATCTACCATTTGTCGAATCGCTGCTTTTGTCGCTTCATCATAATTGCCATTCAACCATTCATTTACTTTCGTCAATACACTCGGTTCTAATCCGTTCATTTTCAAATTATTAAGTTTTATAATTATTACGTTTTAAGGAACAAAAGGAGCTTGTCCATTATTTTTATTTTGTAAAAGCGCTGCAAATTTACAGGCAAATATTGTGAGTGTCAAATTAATTTTTTGTAAAGTTATTTTTGATACAGATTCTTATCGATTGTACGGATTATTTTTATTGCTGAATTAGTGGGATTTGTGTTAATTACTTTGAGTTTTTTGTTACTTTGCCAATATTCAAAATAATAATCACAAATCATGGAAAATACAAAGAGCGGCAAAAATCGCAGCAATATCAAAACGGGGATTTTGGTAGAAGTCGTTGAAAAACACAATCAACGAAGCGGCGAATTAACAGAAGGTTTTGTCAAACGAATTTTGACGAATTCAAAAATGCATCCTCACGGAATCAAAGTCATGTTGCAGACCGGCGAAGTCGGACGAGTACAACATATTTTGGATGAAGAGGAGGACGAAGAAGAGTGAAACCGTTTGCAGTTTACAAAATCACAAAAAAAAGCCTCGTCAAGGCGAAATCATTAACACATGGTAAGGCCATGTGAATCCGTACTTCACAATTACAGAAATGTCCATCTGGAAAATTCATATAAAATCCTTTGAGGATTATTTAATGTTGGAAAAAGGATTATCGAAAAATTCGGTAATGGCTTATACTCGTGATGTGGAGAAACTGGTGCAATATTTAGCAATTGCAGCACTTGACCTATCACCTCAATCGATTAAACGGGAAGACTTACAAACATTTTTAGCGTATTTATACGATTTAGGTTTGGCAGCGGCTTCACAAGCTCGATTGATTTCGGGGTTAAAAGCATTTTTTAATTTTTTGGTACTCGAAAAAATAATTTCAATTGCTCCAACGGAATTAATTGAAGCACCGAATTTGGCGAGGAAATTACCGTCCGTTCTGAGTTTTGAAGAAATTGAACGGTTATTGGCCGCAATTGATTTAAGTAAACCAGAAGGACATCGAAACCGAGCAATTGTGGAAACTTTATACGCTTGTGGTTTGCGTGTTAGTGAATTGACCGGTTTGAAAATTTCTAATTTATACTTAGATATCGGTTTTATAAAAGTTCTTGGAAAAGGAAATAAAGAGCGTTTCGTCCCGATTGGAGATGATGCAATGAAGTTTATTAATTTTTATCAAGAAGATAGAAAAAATCTTAAAACGGTTCACGATGATGATATTTTATTTTTAAATCGAAGAGGAAAACCACTTTCTCGTGTAATGATTTATTATATTATTAAGGATTTGGCAAAAGCCATTGGTTTAGAAAAAAATATCAGTCCACACACTTTCCGACATTCTTTCGCAACGCATCTAATCGAAGGCGGAGCAAACTTGCGAGCGATTCAAGATATGCTCGGGCACGCTTCGATTACGACAACCGAAATTTATACACACCTTGATACCGCTTATCTTCGAGATACACTTTTAGCTCATCATCCACTTTATAAATCTAACTCTTAATCTTTTGAAATGCTCATTTTGTACAGAGACTTATAACTATTATTTTAATCCGTCATAAGGTGACTACGTTCAAGTTTATACAAATCCTCTTACGCCGCGCTTTAAGAATCACGATCAAAAGACAAACTTAAAGTCACCGTTCGATAGTCAACTTCGTGACCCACTCTATTTTCTACGAAAAAATATATTGCACCTCTGGCAACCATCTTCTAAAAGGCTGCGTGTAGTCTTTATAATAAACAATGAAAAAGATTATATAAAAAAACACTGGATAATTAGGGTAATGTTTTAGTTTGGTTTAAGCTTATAAATTGAGGTAAAACCCTTGCATTAAATAATACAAGGTTTTTTTTATAGAAAGTAGGAAGTGTAGAGAAATCATCTATGAATTAAATACGGTGATGTCTACTTTCTAAAAAAGCAAGAAAAGCAACCATTTAAGAAAAAATTACGTGTAGAGAAAGTAAAAGAAATTATATAAAAAATCCTAAGAAATTAGGATAATATTTTGGTTTGGTTTAGGCTTATAAATTGAGGTAAAGCCCTTGTATCATTTGATGCAGGGGCTTTTTTTGTGAATGATTGATTTCGATTTCATTAAATAGATAATTCATATGATAGCTTTCAAGGGCAAATACATCTAATTGTTTCATTTGATAACTTAACTCAATAAATCATTACAATAACAGAATAATATTTGTTAATGGTATTTTCTGCCTCTTTTCCTTGATAAAAAGAAGCAGAAGTCGAGAGTTAATTAATTTTTTCACGGTTGAAAGTATTGAAAAAGCTAAAATCAAAAATGCCAATCCAAAACATCAACCCATAATCACAACTATATTTTGAGGCGTTTGCCCTTATGGCTTTTAATCAAGTTCTTTTTTTATTGAAAGTTTCGTCATTAATAATTCAATAATCTAAAGTTTACCATCATCAGCTCACAAATTAACTAATTCCCAATCCGCAATCTGTAAATAAATTTTCATGCCTTAATTATTTCAACTATTTTCGTGTTATTCAATCAAATCTTAAAAAATTATCAAGATGAAAATTTCAAAATACGCATTAATTATAATTGCGATTCTAAGTATTACCGCTTGTAAAAAAGATACCTCAAAACCGACAATTTCGGATAATACAAAAATAGAAGTACCAACTAAGGATGAACCGACTACGCCAAAAGTAGAAGAAGTGAATTCTAATTTTAAAGTAAATGATTATTTTGAAACGTTTATCAAAGCGAATAATTCCGGAGAAGATATGGTGAGTATTAATAAGCCTAAAATGGGTGGTGAATTATTACGAAAAGCGGATAAAGTCAAATTAGAAATTAACGGTTATTGGGTGAATGATAAAGCGGATGCAAAAGATAAATTAACTTTAGAAGTATTTCCAAATTCATTTAAACAAAATGATGGAAATCGTTCGATTATTGAACAGAAATTAAGCTTAAAAAGGGAAAATAAATACTTGCTTTTTGGTTATTTGAAACATCTTTCTTTAGAGGACGGTTTGTATTATTATTTTCTTAAAAATAAAGGGGTGACCGTTTATACCGGAAAATTCACGGTAAAACGATAACTAAAAAAATGTTACTTAATAATTAATAATTAAAAAAACGGTGATAAATCTAATAAGTGATACGGTTACAAAACCAACAGCTGAAATGCTTAACGCAATGTTTCGAGCGGAAGTTGGTGACGATGTTTTTCAAGCTGACCCGACAATCAATGCGTTGCAGGATAAGGCTGCTGCTATGTTTGGAATGGAAGCTGCTTTGTTTTGTCCGTCGGGAACGATGACCAATCAGATTGCGATTAATGTGCACACATCGGATTTAGAGGAAGTAATATGTGAGGAATCTTCGCATATTTATCAATCTGAAGTTGGTGGTTATGCCTATAATTCTCGTGTCGGTGTAAAATTATTATACGGGCAAAATGGGAAAATTACGGCAGATCAAGTAGCAGCCGCAATCAATCCTGATTATGATTGGATGCCCAGAAGTAGTTTGGTCGTTTTGGAAAATACTTGTAATAAAGGTGGCGGAAGTATTTATACGTTGGAGGAGATTCGTCCGATTTCGGAATTATGCCGAGCAAAGGGTTTGAATTTGCATTTGGATGGAGCCAGGTTATTTAATGCTTTGGTCGAAACCAAAGATTCTACTTTAGAATATGGAAAAGTATTTGACAG
>CAWVWD010000437.1:0-4209 GCA_963933585.1 uncultured Saprospiraceae bacterium | reverse complement strand
ATGAATAACCATAGGTTGTACCTATGGAAACAGAGCGACAATTTGGACTGCACCCTATTTAATTGGAATGAGAATTTACATTTTATCAAATTTTAGCCCCTCTAAATCCAAGGTTATTATTATTTACAAAAATAAATTTCGTACTTTTTCAACTAGATGCCTAAAAGTATTAGTGAAGAATCAGAATTAAATAAATATTACTAACCAAACTGGGATTATGAAAAAAGCATTTAAAATATTCGCTTATATCATTAGTGGAGTTATCGGACTTGTACTATTAGCCTATCTTATTTTTTCGATTAAGTGGAAAGTTGACAGCCGAAATAATATGAAGTCATTAGGTGAGCCTGCGGCTTTATTAACTATCAATAATCATTCATTCCGTGATTTGAATAAGAATGGGAAGTTAGATATTTATGAGGATAGCCGTGCTTCTATTGATAACCGAGTCAACGATTTGGTTAGCCAGCTGAATTTAGAAGAAAAAGCTGGATTGATGTTTATCAATATGATATTGATGAACAAAGATGGTTCTTTGGCTGAAACACCTTCGGTAACGAATCCAATGAGTTTTGCTTTAGAAAGCAATTCTAAGATGGTTGCTAATAAGAAAATGAATCACTTTAATACGCTTCAGTCACCTTCTGCCGAAGCGATGGCAAATTGGAATAATAATATTCAAAAATTAGCAGAACGTACTCGCTTAGGTATTCCAATAACAATTGCGACAGATCCTCGACATTCCGCAATAGAAAATCCTGGGGCGAGTATTCCTACACCTTTTTTCTCAAAATGGTGCTCACCTTTAGGTTTTGCAGCGATTGGAGATTCGACTTTGATGCGAGAATTTGGGGATATTGCTCGACAAGAATATACAGCTCTTGGCATGCGTTTATCGTTATCACCAATGGCAGATTTGGCGACAGAACCTCGCTGGTGCAGGGTAAATGGAACATTTGGTGAAGATGCAGAATTAGCGGCAAAAATGGTTAAAGCCTATATTTTAGGTTTCCAAGGAGATAGTTTGAATACAACAAGTGTGGCTTGCATGACCAAACACTTTTCCGGTGGAGGGCCACAAAAAGATGGGGAAGACGCTCACTTTCCTTATGGTGCAGAACAAGTTTATCCTGGTGATAATTTTGATTACCACCTTATTCCTTTTGAAAAAGGAGCTTTCGAGGCGAACACTGCTCAAATTATGCCTTATTATGGTATCCCGATTGGACAAACAGAAGAAGATGTTGCCTTTGCTTTTAATAAAACGATTATTACAAAAATGCTTCGGGAGAAATATAATTTCCAAGGTGTAATTTGTACAGATTGGGCAGTTATTACAGCAAGTTTTGCAAAACCGGCTTCTGCTTGGGGCGTTGAACACCTTTCGGAGAAAGAACGACTTGCAAAGGCGATTGACGCTGGTTGTGATATGTTTGGTGGCGAATCTATTCCCGAATTAGTAGTAGAATTAGTCCACGACAAAAAGATTACGGAAGCTCGAATTGATGAGTCTGTAAAACGAATTTTGAAGGATAAATTCCGTTTAGGTTTGTTTGATAATCCCTATGTTAATAAAGAAAACTTGTCGATCATTGGCAATAAAGATTTTATGGCAAAAGGTCGTGAATCACAAAAAAGGTCCTTGACTTTACTAAAGAATGAAGGCAATATTTTACCTTTAAAAAAAGGGGTAAAAGTCTATTTACAAGGTTTTGAAATGGAGGATCTCAAAAAATTTGGTGAGGTCGTTGATCATCCAAAAGAGGCAGATTTTATCCTTTTAAAATTAAAAACACCTTTTGAACCTCGAAGCAAATACATATTAGAACGTTTCTTTCATCAAGGTCGTTTGGATTTTCCGGAGGAAGAAAAAACAGAATTATTGGAATTGATTAAAACGAAACCAACTATTACAATTTTTAGAATGGAACGTCCGCCAGTTATTCCAGAAATTAATGCCGCAACGGCTGCTTTAATCGCAGATTTTGATAGCGAAAATGAGGTTATTATAGAAATGATTTTTGGCGAATTTAAACCAACAGGACATTTACCGTTTGAAGTACCGTCTTCCGTGGAAGCGGTTGAAAAACAAAAAGAAGATGTTCCTTATGATAGCGAAAATCCACTTTATTCTTTTGGATTTGGTTTGACGTATTAAAAGTTATTTATTTCCTATTCACTAATCTAAAAAATTGAACCATAAAAGTCATAACGCAATCTTTAACATTCCGATTTTGGCAAAGCCAAAATTATTCTTTTTGCAGAATTACTTTTATGGTTTAATTTTCCACGCTTGCCAAATTTATACAAAGCTTTAAAAACTTAGAAACTGAAAATCCATGTTTACATTTTTTTAAATAAGACGGCCACTTTATCAATAATCCAATCCGTCTCAAAAAATAATTAACAACTTATGAAAACCATACCCTTTATTTCCTGTCTCAGATCAACGTCCCCAAACTACGCTAATCAGGTCTTTTTCACATATCGCCACGATTATAGTACCTCCTCCTCTCCTACTCCATTATCGCAGCAATAACATTTTAATCGCCTCCTGCCAAACCAGCTCTGATTACCAGATAACTAATTCGTAAATTCGTAAATTTCGTTCAAATTGTAACCATAAATCCTTTTTACTTCTTTCATTTTTAGTTTCTAACCTTTCGTAAAACCTTATTTTTGTTAAATCATATTTTATATTAATTCCTAATGCTTCCGCAATCAACAAAATTTTATTGAATTTATCTTTTTATACCAAAGCCCTTTGTTCTATTTCAAATGGCTTTCATTAGATTTAGAGATTTTCTAATTTTATCCTCGTGTGCTGTTCCTGCAATTTTTTGAGATTGAAAGTAGTGTTCCCTTGTTTGCCAAGTTTTCCCTTTGAGTTTTATCGGATATAAGGCAAGATTTGAAAATTCGCCATAAGTATCGTTGGCGGAGTAGAATTTGATGGTTGGTTTTTCCATTTTGGTTAAGATAATTTAGTTTTGAAAAAAAAAGACCATTTTTACAAATTTGTAAAAACGGTCTTTTTTGATTTTTTATTTAAACCTCGAATAGTTCAGCAGGATTTTATTTTTCATCTTTTGAATATAAAACTTAGCGTCCTCTGCGGTTAAATCGTTACGACCGTTTCAACATATCCAAAGCCACATCAATAATCATATCTTCCTGTCCGCCCACCATTTTGCGGCGACCGACTTCCTCCAAAAGCTCATGCGATTTCAAGCCATATTTTTTAGCCGCCCGTTCAGCGTGTAGCAAAAAACTCGAATAAACTCCAGCATAACCCAACGATAAAGTTTCTCTATCTACTTGAATCGGACGTTCCAAAATCGGACGAATCAAATCATCCGCAGCATCCATTAATTTGTACAAATCAGCGTTATGTTTCGCACCCATTTTATTCAAAACCGCAATCAATGGCTCTAACGGACAATTTCCAGAACCAGCACCCATTCCTGCCAAAGAAGCATCCAAACGAGTCGCTCCATATTTCATTGCAACAATCGTATTCGCAACACCTAAAGATAAATTTTGGTGGCAATGAATCCCAACTTCCGTACCTGAATCTAACACATCTTTAAACGCCTTAATTCTATCCATTACATCATCCATCAACAATGCACCAGCAGAATCCGTCACATAAACACAATCCGCACCATAGCTCTCCATCAACTTCGCTTGTTCCGCTAATTTCTTCGGTTCGCTCATGTGCGACAACATCAAAAATCCGCCAACGTCCATGCCCATTTTTTTCGCTGCTTCAATATGCTGCTGCGAAATATCAGCTTCCGTACAATGCGTTGCAATTCGGACCGATTGCACGCCCAAATCTCTCGCTCGTTGCAGATCATGAATCGTCCCAATTCCTGGTAATAATAAAGTCGTCAGCTTTGCGTGTTGCAATTTATCGGCAATTCCTTCCAACCATTCCCAGTCTGTTCTCGCACCAAAACCATAGTTAAAACTGCCGCCAGTCAAACCATCGCCATGTGCAATTTCTATCGCATCTACTTTCGCAGCATCTAAAGCGAGTGCAACTTCCGTAATTTTTTCTTTGGTATATTGATGACGGATTGCGTGCATTCCGTCTCGGAGCGTTACGTCTTGTATGTATAGCATATTTAGTAAAAGTGAAAGTGAAAGTTGAAGTGAAAATGAAATTACAAAATACCGAACTAAGTTTCAGTTATCCACTTAGTA
>CAWVWD010000436.1:0-4213 GCA_963933585.1 uncultured Saprospiraceae bacterium | reverse complement strand
TAACACGCTCTGTACCAAATCTTTCTACACAATAAGAAGCCGTCGCAGAACCATAAACGATAGCACGTTTCATATTCTCGAAAGAAGCATCTTTTGTTTTTGCTAAATAACCAATAAAACCACCGGCGAAAGAATCACCAGCACCAGTTGGATCAAAAACATCCTCTAAAGGTAGAGCAGGACAGAAGAAGATTTCATTTCCATGGAATAATAAAGCACCATGTTCTCCTTTCTTAATTACCAAATATTTTGGTCCCATTTCTCGAATTACCCTTGCTGCTTTACGCAATGAATATTCACCGGATAACTGGCGAGCTTCCTCATCGTTAATCGTTAAAACATCAATTTTTTGTAAAACTGCTTTTAAGTCATCCATCGCAATATCCATCCAAAAATTCATCGTATCTAAAACAACTAATTTTGGACGCTTTTCGATCTGATCAATAACACTCATTTGAACCTGAGGACTTAAATTTCCTAACATCAAGAAGTCAGGGTTTTTACAACTTTCAGGGACAACAGGCTTGAAATCTGCCAATACGTTAAGTTCTGTTACTAAAGTATCACGGCTATTCATATCTGCATGATAGCGACCAGCCCAAAAGAAAGATTTTTCACCTTCTTTGATTTGCAAACCATCTAAGTTTACACCTTTTGACTCTAGGTAATCTAGCTCTTCTCTTGGAAAATCGTCTCCAACTACAGATACAATTCCAATATCCTTTACAAAATTAGAAGCTGCTAAAGCGATATAAGTCGCCGCACCACCAACTATTTTTTCGGCGTGTCCGAAAGGTGTTTGAATATCATCAAAGGCAACTGTGCCTACTACTAATAAACTCATAGTTATTTAAGATTTGAGTGTTCAAGTTTTCAGATTATTATAAAATCACGAATATCTGAGCGCTTAACACGTGAATGTTTTGTTTTATACTACAAAGGTAATATTTCTCAAAATCAAAATGAAATGAATGACGAATATCACACAGAAAACAGTCTATTGACTTTGAATATAATACGAGGCCACCAACTTTAAATTGTCAATTTCTTACTTATCTTTTTCCCCTTTTTCTTTCCCAGAAGTTGCTTTATCGTTTTCCCAAATATTATTTTCATCATTCACATCAGCCATTCTATTTGAGGGATCAATCGTTATACTTTTTATGTTCACCATTTTCTTATCAATTGTGAATGTATAAGTCGAATTCGTCCAAGCCCAGTCTGCTAAATCCTTTCGAATCATGCGTGTTTCTGCCACTTTATTTCCGCGCATAATGACCATTGGAATATAATAAAGCTCTTTCGAACCATCTTTATATTCTACAATAATATCTAAAGGCATCGGCATATCTCCTACCTTTTCCAACGTAATATCTGTCCGAGATTTTTTCTTATTTCGTGCCACTGACTTTACACCATAATCAATTTTTTTGGTCGTATAAACAAAATATTCTTTATACCAATCCAACTCTAAACCAGATGCTTTTTCAAAAACACGAATCACATCATTTTCATTCGGATGCTTGAATTTCCAAGTATTATAATATTCTAACATTGCATGATCAAAAACCGATTTCCCAACGATATATTCTAATTGATTTAAGAATACAGCACCTTTTGAGTATGCCGCAATTCCGTAAGCCGTATTCGTTTTGAAATGATCTGCATGCGTTGTCAACGGCTCCTCAATCCCACTTTTTGCAATATAGTAGTAGCCACTGTAAGATCCAGCATGAATTCCTTCTGGATTCGCTTCATACAAACTTGCCATAACTCGGCTACTTGCGTAACTCGTAAATCCTTCGTCCATCCAATAATATAACGCTTCATTAGAACCCAAAATCATTTGATACCAAGAATGCATTACTTCGTGAACGGTTACACCAACCAAGCTACGTAATTTTCTTTCCCCTGTAATTAAGGTTGCCATCGGATATTCCATTCCGCCATCACCACCTTGAATTACAGCGTATGTAGAATAAGGGTATTTTCCAAAATTACGATTTGCATATTGGAATAATTTTACGGTATATTCCGGTAATATTTCCCAGTTCTTTGTTGTCTTTGTACCAGATTGATAAAAGAAATGAACCATTGGCCCGTCTGGAACTTGAATTTTTGTATGCGTATAATCTGGATCAGCCGTCCAAACAAAGTCGTGAACATTTTCTGCTTTAAAATGCCAAGTCAATTTCTTATCCGCTTTTTTCACTTCTTGCTCTTCTGTTTCATAGCCATAACCAATTTCTTGTGGATTTTGTAAAACGCCAGTTCCCGCTATAATGTATTCTTTGTCCATCGTAATTGATATATCAAAATCTCCCCAAACGCCATGAAACTCACGTCCAACATAAGGATTTGAATGCCAACCTTGATAATCATATTCACACATTTTTGGATACCACTGAGCCATTGAAAACTCAATCCCTTCTTTATTATCACGTCCTGAACGACGAACCTGTAAAGGAACTTGTGACTTGAATTCCATCTCAAAAATGGCTTGACTATTTCCTGAAAGTGCCGTTGGTAAGGTAACTTCCAAAATAGTTCCTACCACTTCGTATTTACAGGGTTCACCATCCATTGTCAAAGAGATAATTTCATGATAACCAATTTCTTTTTTCTTTAAGGCTCCAATTCTATCTCGAACTCGTGAATCTGGATCAGAAATTGTTTGCGAACGAACATCCATCATACTTCCCGGTTGAAAAGCATTGAAGTATAAATGATAAAAGACTTTCGTCAATTGATCAGGAGAATTATTATAATAGTTTAATTTTTGCTTCCCTTTGAATTGATGTTCTTTCGCATTCATTTCAATATCCATCTCATATTCTGCTCGCTGTTGCCAACGTTCCGGTTGTGCAAAAGCAGTTATAAAAGTCGCCACTAATAACACAATCACTAATTTTAATTTTAACATATCTATCTGTTTGTTTTTTGTTCACACGCAAATACTGCGGGCTTTGCAGCTTAATTTCACGTTAGATTTATTTTTTTAAATGTATTAATTCCATATTCACTTGATAAAGATAATCTTTATCATATTTCTTACTCTCTAATTCCTCAAAAAACAACTCGGCAAGTTATTTTCAACCGTCGGAAGAGAAGAAAAATATACGGCTGATTCAAAGTCAATCATTATATATAGTCATTTAAAAATATTGTCTCCTCAAAAACGTGTATTAACTCAATTAATACACTTTAAACTTCTGAGTTAAATTTATTTTTATCTACAGACTTTAATTGGATGAGAAATAAATCTAATTCTTTACATTTCTATACTTCTTGATTATACCATCCCGTTTCTGTATGATGTTATGCATTTAACAAAGAACTATTCCTCTGTTTTAATCCTGCTAACCACTTACATTTGTGATTTTTCCCATACAATAAGTAAAGAGAATCTTTAAACTCATAATACATCAAAATGTAATAATCAGAAAATTATAGTATTGTTCTGATATAATTAAACAAAACAATCAATAAAAATACAGCTACAAGTCTTATAAAACTAGTTATATATAGGTCTCCAATACATTCCTTAAATGAGACCTTTCTATTAAAAAATCTTAATATTCCATATTTTACCAGAGCTCCCGGATATACTAATATAGCTCGAATAAAAAATCCATTTATATTCAATTTATCACCTACTCTGTAATGGTAAAAAATAAACTTATAATTAACAAAAGTCCGTGCAGAAAAAAGAGCTATTATTTTGAATAAAAAAAAGGTCGTAAAGTTTAGTTTACCACAATAAAAACTCACGATTAATGAGCATTACGAAGACACCCAATGCAATATTCGACAGATTTAGCGATATTAACAAGCCTCGACGCAAATTCTTTACGGAATTATTTGAAGTCTTAGCTTGTGTACGAGGTGGATTCAACTTTATAAATATAGCTCGTTTTAGTTATTTGGATGAAAGTACTTTGAGGAGAAATTACATTTATTTTTTTGATTGGATGAAGTTTTAGGTACTTTTCTTTTGCTTTTTGTGTTGCCTTTTTGGGAGGCTTAGAGCGAAGACGCCGAAGTCGGAATATTGGTTCAGTCGACTATAGTTACAGTGATAAATCAGGTAAAAAAAGGTATGGCATCGACCGCTTTTGGTCAGGTGTAGCCAACAAAACTAAAAAAGGTCTTGAGATAAATTTAATTTGTTTGACCAATGTGTTCACAGGGCAGTCTTTCTCGTTTAATATTC
>CAWVWD010000435.1:0-4231 GCA_963933585.1 uncultured Saprospiraceae bacterium | reverse complement strand
ATGTAAAACAAAGTAAAAAACAGATAGAATATTATCCTTGTGATAATACGACACCAAATACATTACCAGGTCAATATCCTTCAATACAATTCACAATAGGTATTCGATTAAAAACATCATACTCACCACTCATTATTCGATGGGAATCCACGGACTTTTCTTCTGATTTATGTAGGACAGGAAGTCTTATTGTAGAATCCCCTCAATTCTTTAGTGTTCCAAACCCAACAACACAAGGATATAGTGAAGTATATATGATGAATGGGTCTACTTATGGCACTTATTGGGGAGCAGGAGGACATGGTCATGGTTTCTTTGCGACGGATGAAAGTGGAAATCAAGCCTTAATTAATGCGTTAATGATTTCTATTGCTAAGAACTATCCTGTATCAACTTACGAGCAAGAACTACAATCTCAAACCAAGGTTTTTCCAAATCCAATGACGGATAATTTCACGATTGAATTACCTGAAAATTATTTTAGTGAATCCATTCATGTTTTTGATGTTACAGGACGAGAAATTTATGGAAATATAGAAAAATCGAATCAAATAAACATATCAAGTTCGACTTGGGCGAAAGGAATTTATTTTTATCAAGTCAAATTAGAAAACGGAATTATCGTAAATGGAAAAGTGCTTAAAGCGGAATAATGAAAACAAAAAAGGCTTCCCAAACGATTGAGAAGCCTTCCAATATTTATCATTTAAGTAGATTTACAAATTGCAAATTACTTTCTAATCAATTATATCAAAACGAGTATAAGGACGCAAAACTTCCGGAATTATAATTCCTTCTGGCGTTTGATTATTTTCTAATAAAGCCGCTACGATACGAGCTAATGCCAACGCACTTCCGTTAAGCGTATGTGCCAATTTCATTTTCTTAGTTTCTTTATCTTTGAAACGAACTTTCAAACGATTCGCTTGAAAAGTTTCAAAGTTAGAAACAGAACTTACTTCCAACCAACGTTCTTGAGCAGCAGAATAAACCTCGAAGTCAAAAGTCAAGGCAGCTGTGAAACCTAAATCACCGCCACAAAGACGTAAAATACGATAAGGTAATTCTAATTTTTGCAATAATCCTTCGACGTGTAGCAACATTTCATGCAAGTCATCATAAGATGTATCGGGATGAACGATGCGAACGATTTCTACTTTATCAAACTGATGAACACGATTCAAACCACGAACGTGTGCACCATAAGCTCCTGCTTCACGACGGAAACATGGCGTATGACCAGTTAATTTAATTGGAAACTCTTTTTCGTTCACGATGACATCACGATAAATATTCGTGATTGGCACTTCGCCTGTCGGAATTAAGTACAAATCATCCACCGTTGAGTGATACATTTGTCCTTCCTTATCCGGTAATTGACCAGTCGCAGTCGCAGATGCTTCATTTACCAATAATGGTGGAATGATTTCTAAATAACCAGCTTTGTCGGCTTCGTCCAAAAAGAAGGCAATCAAAGCACGTTGTAACTTCGCACCTTTACCCTTATATACAGGAAAACCAGCACCAGTGATTTTCACACCCAGTTTCATATCAATGATATCGTACTGTTCTGCCAATTCCCAGTGTGGCAAATCGGTTTCATTCGCAGTGGGTAAATCGCTTTCCCAATCTTTAAAAACCTCATTGTCTTCATCCGTATTACCAGCTGGAACACTTTCGTGTGGAACGTTTGGTAATTGGTACAAAGCATCTTTTAGTTCCGCATGAACTATTCGAGCTTCTTCTTCGAATTCCTTGATTTTACTTTTCAATTCACCCACACCTGCACGAGCAGCATTTGCTTCATCCTTTTTTCCTTGTTTGAAAAGTTGACCGATTTCTTTAGAAATACGATTGCTTTCCGCTAAGAAATCTTCTAAGCTATGTTGAATAGATTTTCGCTTGTCGTCAAGTTCAAGAATATTATTCACTAAAGGAGTTGCATCAAGATTACGTTTTGTTAATCTTTCGATGACTAATGCTTTATTGCTACGGATAAAATTTGTTTGTAACATATCGGTGTTAATTTTTTTGGTGTAAAGGTTTAAAAGGTGTACAGGTGTAAAGGTATTTTGGTGTAAAGGTTTGTACCGATTATTTGACCTATTTATGTCGAGTAATTAATTAAAAAATTACGAAACACCGTCATAATGGTCAGAATTTATGAACCAAAACGCTTGTAAATCTGTAAATATTTATATCTATTATGTCTATAAATCTATAGAAACGTTTGGAATAAGTGATGATGAACAACCCTAAACTGACAAAAAATCAATTTTAAACGTTAAAAATTAGTTTATTTAAAGCAAATCGAACAAAAAAGTAAGATTTTTTGCAAAGATACTATATGAATTTAAAAATATACCTTATTTTTGCGGCACATTGATAAAACACTTACCAAGCGTTAATTTGGATTATAAGAATCCTCTCTATTTTACACAAACCTACTTTCAGCAAATCATAAGTTTTTCTTTAAAAAATCATTAAACATTAATAATAAGATGATACACAGACTAAACTATGTTTAAGTTGTTGTGTAATCAAGTAATAAAAAATAATACAGAAAATAATTAAATATACTCACCAAAGTAGTTTTCAGTTGCTCTCGAGTACTGGGGACAATATCGCAATAGTTAAGAAATTAAAAGATTGCGTGTTTTGTATCAAGATAATTTTGTAGATCTACTTTAAGGAATATTATCAATAAATCAGTTCAAAATAGTAGCAGAATCAAATAGTTCACTATTATTTAATTCTAACTGGTTGTTTTCAATGAATCCTTCAGTGAGCAAGCTTCAATTATACTTCAAAGGATTAATATCGAATCATCAAAAAACCTTCCGTTTGAAAAGATGTTAGTCAGAATTTTTCAAATAAATTATTTCATCAAAATTATCATTTAAAACATAATAGAAAGTAATGTACGATATTTTGCAATTGAATGAAATGCTTGTGCCTGAGCTTAAACAGGTAGCAGAGCAATTAGATATAGACGGTTTCAAAAAACTCACGAAACAAGAACTCATTTATAAAATCCTTGACCAACAAGCTATTAGTGGTGCTTCTGAAGAAGAGGAAAGAAAAAAACGTAAACCCAGAAAAGCTGTTCCAAGAAAAGACACTAGAAGGACTTCAACGACTAAGACGGAAACGGAAACGAAACCTCGCCGAACTCGTAAGAAAATAGTTCAAGAAGAAGTAGAAGAAGTTAAACCAGTAGAAAAAATTGTAGTTGAGAAAAAAGTCGAGGAGATTGTCGAAACTGCTCCAAAAGAAGAACCAAAAGTAGTAATCGAAGAAAGATTACCAGAACCAGAACCACAACCAGAACCACAACCTAAAGCTCGTAGATTCAATGTCGAGTTAGACGGAATTATAGAAGGGGAAGGAATTTTGGAAATGATGCCTGATGGTTACGGTTTCTTACGTTCTGCGGATTATAACTACTTGACATCTCCGGATGATATTTATGTTTCTCCGTCTCAAATTAAATTATTCGGACTAAGAACTGGTGATACCGTTCAAGGTTCTATTCGTCCTCCGAAAGAAGGCGAAAAATATTTTGCTTTATTGAGAGTAAGTAAAATCAACGGTCGTGCACCGGCAGAAGCTCGTGATAGAGTTCCTTTTGATTATCTTACGCCACTTTTCCCTGATGAAAAGTTGAATTTACAAATCAATCCTAAGCATTATCCAACTCGTGTTATTGATTTATTCTCACCGATCGGAAAGGGTCAGCGTGGATTAATTGTGGCACAACCAAAAACTGGTAAGACATTCTTATTAAAGGATATTGCGAATGCGATCGCTAAGAATCATCCGGAATGTTATTTAATCATCTTATTGATTGATGAAAGACCGGAAGAGGTAACGGATATGAAACGTAATGTGAATGCAGAAGTGATTGCTTCTACATTCGATGAACCAGCGGAACGTCACGTTCGAGTTTCTAATATTGTATTAGAAAAAGCAAAACGTTTGGTGGAATGTGGTCATGATGTGGTGATTCTTTTGGATTCAATCACTCGTTTGGCTCGTGCGCACAATGCTGTGGCTCCTCCAAGTGGAAAAGTATTATCTGGTGGTGTGGAAGCGAATGCGTTACACAAACCTAAGAAATTCTTCGGTGCGGCTCGTAATATCGAAAATGGTGGTTCATTGACGATTTTAGCAACTGCATTGATTGATACAGGTTCTAAAATGGATAGCGTTCTCTTTGAAGAATTCAAAG
>CAWVWD010000434.1:0-4244 GCA_963933585.1 uncultured Saprospiraceae bacterium | reverse complement strand
GGAGGAGTATGAAGTTGGAATTTTATTGGTTGGGTATACATTGGAACAAAAAGAGAATTACGATTTTACGACACTGAGTAAAAGCGGAAATCGGTTGATTCAAACGGTGGAATTATATGCTTCGGGGAAGATTAAAAAAATCATGCTTTCTGGTGGAAATGGCATGATTGGAAGTAAATTCGAGGAAGCGACGAGTAGTTTGGAATTGTTGCAAAAAATGGGTATTCCGAAAGCTGATATTCTATTTGAAAATAAATCTCGGAATACGTACGAAAATGCTATTTATTCGGCGGAAATCTTAGATGAAAAATATCCCGATAGTAAATTTTTACTGATTACGTCTGCGTTTCATCAACGCCGAGCATTAGGTTGTTTCCGGAAACAAGGTTTAAATTGTGACGCTTTTAGTGCTGATTTGAAAACAAACACTAAAACACTTATTATAAATTTCATCGCTCCGGATTCTGAAAATATCGCATTATGGCAAATGACGATTAAGGAAATAGTGGGTTATTGGGTTTATAAAATGAAGGGTTATTTATAAATCAATTTCTTTATAAAATCATACAGGAAGTACTTGTTTCCATTTACCACTTTCTGCAAATTCTTTGATAACGTGATTGCGTTCTTCAAGAAATTTTTTCATATAATTGGTCAAAATAATACGATTAAAAATTTCTCCAATAAATCCAAAAGGAGATTGAAAATCAAATATATCGGTCATGACTGTTTGACTTCCTTTTACTTCAAATAGGTGTTCGTGTTTAAAACTTTGAAAAGTTCCTTTTACCATTTCATCAGAAAAGTATGTTGGATATTTTAAAGTGGTAATTTTTGAAGTTAAGTTTTGCCAAACGCCAAAGTGTTTCGCTCTCCAGGTTATCATTTCGTCTATTTCGATTAATCCTTTTTTACGTCCGTTAACTACATATTCCTTTGTTTTTGAAGTTGAAATCTTATGTAAATCGACGCTTCGTGCTAAATTAAAGCAAATTTCTATTGGTGCGTTAATTAGAGTTGTTGTTTCTATTCTGGGCATATATTTATTTTTAATTTGTAATTTCACATTGGTATATAAATTCTTCGTAGTGCAACAAATCAAAAGTTTTTGATAGTTAAAAGATTGACAATTGTACGGATGACTCAAAGTCGAATGTTCAATACTCAAGTCCAAAATTAGAGAACACTTAAAAAAAGTTATCAAGAAATTTTGATCAGTTGCAGTAGGTCTATTTTTAGTCAATCAAAATTACGTGTTTTTAATTAAACAGATTGAATTTTTTATACCTCAAAAATTAAGACTAGCAAAATAGATTGTAAACAATTGATACCTTAAAATGGAGCGTTATGGGTAGAACGGGTGAGAATTGCGGCTTAATACAAAGAAGTTTAGAAAGAAATAGATACTTTTGTCGCTTCAAATGAAAAAAATATCAAATTTATTCCAAAAATATTTATAAAAAATCGTTTAGTTTATGTTTAAGGATTCATGGGTTCATTATTAATCGTACAATAATAAACCGATCGAATAATCAAACAATACGATTTTTTCAAAATTAAAAAATTACAGATTTATCGTTTTATGAAAAAACTAATTTACATTTTTGTTTTATTAATAACAGGATTTGGAGCATTCGCTCAGAATGACACTTTACTACACGAAAATTTCAATACCATTTTTGATATGGTTCCATCTGATATGGGAGCGGCGGATAATGTTGCTAAAGCACCAGCTGGACCAGCTAAATGGGTAAATTATGACGCTGACGGAATCGCTGTTGGAGGAAATGGAGCTTCTCAATCTTGGTATTGGGACAGTTTGGACTTTCGTGGTGATGATTTAGGTGTTTTGAAAAGTCAATCTTGGTTAACGGGATTTTCCCCGGATAATCGTAACTGGTTGGTTTTACCAGCATTGTCAATAGTTGATGCAACTGCTGTACTGTCTTGGAAATCAGCACCTTATCAAGGTCCTCGTTATATGGACGGTTATACAGTTTTGGTTTCAAAAAGTGGAAATGATGTAACCGCTTCTGCGAATACGTTTATTGATACTTTATTTCAAGCAGCTGAAATGACTTCGATTAATACGACAACTTCATCATTATCATTGTCAGATTATAGCTTTTCGGATGGTTATATTCACGCAAATAGTTATACAGATTCTATGTATTTCTTGCATCCTGGAGAAGATACTTTAAATTTCACAACAGCGGAAGTTTATAATTTAGGTCAATTAGAATCACATTCTGTGGATTTGTCGGCTTATATCGGGTATACAATTTATATCGCTTTTCTACATGATTCTGAAGATGATAACTTGATTGAGTTAGACGATATTTTAGTAATGGGAACGGCTGCAGTTATTAGCACAGATAAAATTAGCGAAGCATTAGGTTTGGAAATTTTCCCGAATCCAACTCGTGATTATATTAATCTGAGCTATGAAGTAGTTGAAAATACAGAAATTTCTGCTCAGATTTATGATATGCAAGGTCGCTTAATGCAAGTTCACAATAACTTGTCAAGTACAGCTGGCGAACATCAGCATAGGTTTGATATTAGTAATTTTGCTGTTGGAAATTACACAATTGTAATCGTAGCAGAAGGACAACGTTTGTCTAAGAGTTTTACTAAGCAATAATCTGTAATTTACAATTAATAATATCGCCCTAATACCAAATAAAAAGCCTTGCAAAACTAAGTTTTTGCAAGGCTTTTTTAATTTGATAGAAACCGTCGTATTAAATTTCGTGTGACGCAATTTTACTAAAATAGCAAATTTATGCATGTTAAAAATAAAGCATATTTTTGGTAAGCAAAAAATGATATTTAGCCCTAATTAGACCCCGATAAAAATCAGTACATTTCGGTATCATCGGCGTTTCAATCATATATTATAACACGTGAAACGATTACTTCAAAAGAGCCTTGTTAATATCCTTAATCAGACTTGGACCGGAATAAATCAAACCAGAATAAATCTGAACCAAAACAGCTCCAGCATTCAACTTTTCAATCGCATCTTCTGCCGAACAAATTCCGCCAACAGCAACAATTTTCAATGTCTTATTTGATTTTTCGTATAAATATTTAATTACCTCTGTAGCACGTTCTCGAACAGGTTGTCCGCTCAACCCACCATTTCCGATATTTTCAATTATTGATTTATCCGTTTTTAATCCACTTCTGTCAATCGTTGTATTTGTAGCAATAACACCTTCGATCTTAGTTTCTGCCACGATTTCGATAATGTCATCTAGTTGTGAATCCGTTAAATCAGGTGCAATTTTCAATAAAATCGGTTTTGGATTTTCCTTTTGATGATTTAAATGTTGCAAATGCGATAATAAAGCTGTCAAAGGCTCACGATCCTGTAATGCACGAAGGTTTGGCGTATTCGGAGAACTCACATTTACCACGAAATAATCGACATACGGAAACAACGATTCAAAACAAATCGAATAATCTGAAACGGCATTTTCGTTTGGCGTTAATTTATTTTTACCAATATTTCCACCGATAATTACATTCTTTGGCTTCCCTTTTTTCAATCGTTCCACCATTGCATCGACTCCGGCATTATTAAATCCCATTCGATTAATCAACCCGTTATCTTCCGGCAAACGGAATAAACGAGGTTTTGGATTTCCGTCTTGTGGTTTTGGCGTAACCGTTCCCACTTCAATAAAACCAAAACCTAAAGCAGACATTGCCTTATAAGATTTTCCATCTTTATCAAAACCAGCCGCTAAACCGACCGGATTCTGAAACTCTAAGCCAAAGACTTTTCGTTTCAATCGTTCATCTTTTACGGTATAAAAATTCTGAAATAATTGACCAATAATCGGAATTGCCAAGGTGAATTTTAATAAATCAACCGTTAAGTAATGTGCCTTTTCTGGTTTCAATAAAAACAACAAAGGTTTCAATAATTTATACATGATAGCAGGTTTTTAATTTTGCTGCGAAGGTAAGTCGGTAAGCCTAAATAAACGACAATTTTGAGTGTATCTTTTCTCGTTATTTTTTTTGAAAAATCTAATGGAAAAAGACTTTTTCAAAAGCATCAATTATTTACACTTAATTAAGGTAAATGTATTGAAATCCGGTCGTGATTTTTATTGCGATTCTCAATAAATTTAATCGTAAAAAATTAATCAAGCTTCGACTCCTAACTTCATTAGTAGATAAGTTTTACTCCTTTTATCAGGAAAAAAAGCAAAATTTAAATCGCCAAATAT
>CAWVWD010000433.1:0-4282 GCA_963933585.1 uncultured Saprospiraceae bacterium | reverse complement strand
CAAAAGCTTTTGGCTTTTTCCATTCATCATCAGCAATTACGTCAGCAATATAAATACGCATCTTTGAGCCAGCTTCCGGAATATTTCTAACGCCATCCACAAACTGATTACTCATGTATGCAACCCGTTTGCCATCAGCCGTAAATGAAATCGGCGCTTCATTGGTTTTTGCTTTAAACGATGTTTTTAAAACCGTCGCTTTTCCTAAGACGCCATCTGTATTTGGTCGAGCAATCAATAACTGATTGAAACTTCCCTTTTTCCAACGGTCATCCTTATCATTCATTCCGTTTTTCAAATCAGTTCTCGCCGAAGCATAAATTACATTACCATTATAAATAGCTGGTGAGTAATCCGCAGCGGCAGTACTAATACTTTCTTTCGTCACTGAGTAAAGGGGCATATCACCTCGGCGAATCGCAGCAAAATCACATGAACGAGCAAATATTTGACCTTTTTCGGCATTTACTTTTGAGTACTCCGTGAAGTATGCTTTCGCCATTTTATATTTACCCAACATTTTTAAAACTAAGCCATATTGGAAAAAATATTCTGAATCAGCTCCCGGCTGTTGAACTGCTTTGCTGTACGAATTTTCAGCATTATTTAAATCATTTGTAAACCGATAACTATTTGCTAATTTTCCATGAACAGAACCTTCATTCGGATATTGCTGAAGTACTTTTATATAATTAACAGTCGCCTGTTTGTAATCATTCAACTCATAATATTTATTAGCTTTATCTAATAAATCATTATTCTGAGCACCTACTTGAATGAATGCAATACAGCATAATACGACTATCGAAATGATTTTTTTAAATAAATAATTCATAGTTTTTTCCTTTTTCGAAATGTGTGATCCGAACTTAATTTCTATCGCCATTTATTTATCATAATATTGGCAAAAAAGTTCAAAATCATTGAATCTTATTCTATATAATTTAGGTGTATAAATGATTGAATCTAAGGTCTTCAATAACATTAATAGTTACCTACATTTCTATCAAAATACACTTCTCTTTTTATACTTCCAAAATGTTGCCATTTAACACTTTTACATTTGACAGAAAACCTTTAATAACAAATGATTTATACAGATGATTTACATTAAATTAATCATTTTTTGTATTAAACGTTAGTGAATCCGTAAAATTATACTGTTTTATTTAATCAAAGTTGCTTATCACTATTAAATATGGAAATTTTAACAAAAACATTGGTTAAATCATTATCTTACAATGATTTAAAAAGAATTGATGGTTTAAATTTTGTTTCTAAAAAGTAGGTAAATATAAATAAATGACACTTTTTAGAAGGATATTTTGGCTTATTTGCTTAATAAGTGACCTATTTTCCTAGTTAAGTTTTTAAAAGTAGAAACCTCAGCGATAAATTCCCATTTTTAGAAAATAACTATCAATTATTTTAAATCATTCCACTATTCCTATTTTATCAAAACAAAAAAAGGGCAAGATAAATCTTCCCCTCTCCCTTAATATTTAAAGTAAAATACTTGTATTATTAATATTTTGATTCCATTTAGAATGGACAATTTTCACATCTATCAATATTTTTTAAAATAATTGGTTCAACCGAATGCTCATCTATACTCATACTGCTATAATCACAATTATAACGCGTTCCATCTACCAAACCAACAACTCTAAATTCTGTACGACGATTTCTCTGGTGTTTTTCTTCATCACAAGGTATTTCGTCCACACATTCATTCGTCGTTTGAGTTTCTCCATAACCCTGATATTCCAAACGATTAGAAGGAATTCCTTGTGATACTAAATATTTTACAACAGATTTTGCACGACGCTGAGATAATTTCTCATTGTAACGATTCGAACCTCTTGCATCTGTATGAGAACCAATTTCAACGACTAAGTCAAGATTATCTTCCAGAATCTTAATCAGTTCCGCTAAAGGTTCTTCCGCGTCAGAACGAATATAAGCTTTATCAAAATCATAGTAAATATGTTCCATCACGAAAGTTACCGGGCAAGGACCAGATGAACCGCCGCCAGTAGAAATCCATTCTCCCATATTTGTATAATATCCAGCTTCTCCAGGATTTGGCATTTCTACCCATTCCCCTTTTGACGTAAAATATCCGTGCTCTGCTCCTGAAGGCTTTTGTTTTTGGATATACTCCCCATTTGAGGTCGTATAACCAATGCTTCCGTCTAAAGGCCAACCATTTTCACCAGGTATTATATTCGTGACTTCTCCTCCGCCATCTGGATCTATCGGTTCTAAATATCTATTTAAATAGAAATTATGAATGAATTTTTTAGATTCTTTTAAGCCTTTTGTACAATATGGCTTATCTGTTGATCTTGCCAAATAATCCTGTTTTTCAGCTTTCAAATCATAACAACATTTTTTGTCCAATATAATATTATAATAACCTTTTTCATCTGTTGCCACTACAAGTGATTGGCCATTGTTACAATCCAATATCAATGTCACCTTAGCATCTGGAATAACCGCTCCTGTTTTTTCATCATAAACCACTCCTTCGATTTCAAAATCTAAAGGACGAGCTAATGGAATCCTTATCAAAAGTTCCCTTCCAGATTTCATCCCGTTCGTACAAGTATCCCTTTTATTGTCATCATAAGTTTCCTTACCTGCCAAGAAAGTACAACAGGTATTCAAAGGCATTTCAAAGGTAACTTTACCATTTGCTCCAGTTTTTAATTGAAGATTAGAGCAATCACTCAAAACCTCAGCTTCCTGAATTGGTTCACCAGTATTTTCATCATAAACCAGTACTTCCACTCTCGCAGCAGCATAACGAAAACTATAAATATCATCCCGTCCTACTCCACCGTCACGATTGGACACAAAGTAACCAAAGTTCTCTTCATCATTCAAAATCAACCCATGATCATCAGAACTAGAATTAATCGGAAATCCAATATTAATAACTGCTCCCCAAACACCTTCGTTATTATCTACAAAGAAAACATCTAACATCCCCAAACCAGCATGTCCATCAGATGAGAAATATAATCTTTTTGTTTTTAAATGAATAACGGGAAATATTTCGTGTCCTTCTGTATTGATACGAGGTCCCATATTCTTTGGAGGAGCCCATTGTCCTCCTTCAAAATTTGAGGAATACAAATCCATTCCACCAAACCCACCAGGCATATCAGAAGTGAAATACATCGTATTTCCGTCTGCTGAGATTGTTGGATGAGCCACGGAGTATTCATCAGAGTTAAAAGGCATACCTTTTAAGGCATCCCACTTATCACCTTCCCTTTTCGCTGAAAATATCTTCAGACGAATCGTTCCTTCGCTATCCTTCCCTACTCTATTTTTTTCATCAATATTATTACGCGTAAAATAAACGGTTAATTGATCCGGAGCAAAAGCAATTGGACCATCGTGATATTTAGTATTTAATTTACTATCATATTTTAATGGTTTATCGTCATATCTAAACTCTAAGTTCTCAGCGTTTATCGTATCCACATCAGAGTAATATAATTCTAAAAATGAGAATCCTGTCCAATCGTGAATACGACTTGCAGGACCAGTATTATCTCTTTCTGATGAAAATACCAATCCTTCTTTATAAAACGCAGGACCGAAGTCATCGTACTTTGTATTAATTTGTTTTAGATGCTGAATCTCATAAAAGTCCTTACGAAAACGCAGTAATTGGTCAATCACTTCCTTATCACAAGTCGTAATCAAGTGTCCACTACGTGTGTCACCTGCGGCTTCGTCGTATTTATTGAACCATTTTTTTGCAAGGTCACACTTTCCATTCGCTTGAAGTGCTTGAGCATAATGAAGGAAATAAATCGGCTTTGCTTCCGGTAAGTGAACAATCTGTCCATACCAATACTCTGACTCTCCCATATTATCCACTTTCCGAAAACTTCTGGCTAATTTAATTTTAGCTTCCGAAATATCATTCTTTTCTAATATTTCTTGATAAAGCTCAATTGCAATAGCATAATTATAACGCTCAAATTCTCGATTTGCTCGTTCTAACTTTGCTTTTTGTGCCACCAAAACTGTTGAAAAAAGGATAAGGACTAAACAACAAGTAACAATCTTTTTCATAGTCTTTTTTTTGATAATCAATATCTATAGTATAATTGTTTTGAGCTGTATTACAATGATTTATACACGATATGAATACAAATTTATAAAACAATATACATATTAAAAAATTTATTATATTAATATTTTATCCCATTTTCGTACCAAAATATAAAAAGGGTTACGGTGACAATTCACCGCAACCCTT
>CAWVWD010000432.1:0-4308 GCA_963933585.1 uncultured Saprospiraceae bacterium | reverse complement strand
GAATATTTCTTGTTCTGCAGCCTCCCAGAGCGACCTTTCGCAATAATTCGCTGTAACCATATTCTCTAATGCAGAAAACATCAAATCATGCCAATAGTTTAACAAATTTTTTCGGTTTTTCGGACTTCGTTTATCAAAAAACATTGGATAAGGTTTCACTTCAATATTTCGAAATCCTGCATCATGCAGCATATTACCCAAGCGATGCCCCATATTCGCATCACCGTTTATTGTTGTTTGGAAGTCAATACATTTTTGCCAATATAATCCTGCATTCGGACAATGTGGAAAAAAATGCAAACTACTATGAAATACTTCTGTTAGGAACACTTTACTATCATCTTTCAAAATTCGGTGTAGCTCTACCAATACTTTTTCAGGCGACGGAACGTGTTCCAAAATCCAACATAAAAATGCACCATCGAAAGTAGAATTCGATTCAAAACCTGTATTTCGAGCATCCGTTTGCACCAAATTTATTTTTGAATCTAATCCTGCTTTTTGCAAATTTTTGGCTGCTTTCACAATCTGCATTTCCGAAATTTCCAAGCACGTAATCGGTAAATCAGGATAACGTTTTACGATTTCCAATGTCATCGCTCCTACTCCACTTCCAACTTCCAAAAGTGACGTTATAGGATTCAAATCTACTTTATCAAAAATAAAAGGTGACAATACTTGACCTTGTGAGACCAGTCGTTCCTGTTCTATTTGGCTATAACCGTGAATATATTTTTCGTCCATTGATTTGATTTATCAGTAACTTCCAGCCTATCTGCCAATGAGGCAAGCTTAGAAATACATTCTAAGAATAACAAAACGCATTGCCAAAATTTTATTGACAATGCGTTTTTTAATATTCTTAATGAAATTTAATTATGTTCGTACGTACGTACCTTTCATTTTCATTAATTCCTAATTATACGCACCTCATCCTAATTTTTATATGCACATCCGTCCGTATCTACTTATTATCTTGTTTTGCAAAAACTTTTTTCAAAATTTCAGTTGTACGAGCCACAGGATCTTTACGGATCAATACTTCCTCTTTTGCAATCATCATAAATAAACCATCAATCGCTTTATTCGTAACATGATCTTGTAAAGATGGATTCATTTTTTGAGTAAATGGAATCTGATTATAGCGAGTTACAACTTTCGTCCAAGAATCTAAAGCACCTCTTTTATTCAAGTGTTTCATAATAACCGGCTCAAAAGTTTTGTATAAATCATCACGAGTTGTCACGCGTAAATATTCCGTTGCAGCCGTATTTTTGCCCATTAGAATATTCATTGCATCACTAATCGTCATACTTGTAATTGCTTTTTTGAAGATTGGAGCAGCTTCTTTTGCCGCATCTTCCGCAGCATGATTTACTTTTTCAATCAATTGTTCTGTCAAATTACCCATTCCCAAATCCTGTAATTTCTGCTCTATTTTTTGAGCTTCTGGCGGAAATAAAATTTTCAATGATGGATTTTTATAAAAACCATCTAACGCGGAAACCTTATTCGATCCATTCACAGCGCCTTGAATTAAAGCACCTTTTAATCCTGACACCACTTCTCCACTTGTCAACGGAACTTCGCCTGTAGATGTTGCAATATCTATGATTTTATCAATTTGCTCCGGTGTACATGATGAGAACTGTGCACTCATAAATATCAGCACAATAAAACTTAATGTTTTCCAACTTTTCATAATTCTTATTTTTTATTGTTAATGTATTGTTCCGTAGAAGTTTTTTTAAATACGTATATTTGAAATTATCGTATTAAAAAATGACTGTATTTATTGTAAAATTAATGAAAATCTACTTGTTATTTCATTTAGACTTTTTAAAATTTGGATGGTTACATGAAGAAAGGACGTAAAGATAAAAATTTTGTAAAAGTGGCTTATTACAAAGGTGGTTCAAAGGCATTAGAAGCTTTCATTCTGAAGAATTTACAATATCCACAACCTGCTTTTGATAAACATATAGAAGGAACAATTCACGCAAAATATGATATAAATAACCGAGGAAAAATTATTAAAGTCAAGCTTTATAATTCTTTAGGTCACGGCTGTGATGAGGAAGCGATTCGAGTTATCAAGTTATTAGAATTTGAAGTCCCCAAAAGTCGAGGTTTACGTTTGACATTTCATAAAGAAATTCACATTCATTTCAGAATGCCGAAAACGACCACGCCAATTATCAAAAAAACCGCTACCGAGGCGAATACAGGTTCACAAAATTTAGATTTACAATATAATATTGTTAAACCAAAAGCAACAGATAAATCGGACGACGAAAATAATAATGGTTACAATTACACCGTTTCGATATAGATTTCAAACAAAAAACTCGTCACACAGAATTCTGTATGACGAGTTTTTTTATTAAACCTTGATTATAAATCAAATCAAAGTATTCTTATTTAGTATTTACTTTTTACACGAATAGTTGCAGAACCACCAATCCAACAACCCACACTTGCTGATTGACCAGATTTGATACTTCTTTGAAAAGCATCTTCTTTTGTAGGAACATAAGCAGAATATTTTCCAATTAAGCTATTTGCTTCACCCGCAACACTTCCGTCGATAGATTTCGCTTTTCCCCACATATCTAACGCAGCACAAGCAATAACGCCCATTTGAAAACCATCGCCATTCCCACAAGAGTTTACACTTGCAGCGTACATCTTACCAATTTGAATATAAGGTTCTCCCCATCCTGGTTTGTTACTTGCTGCAGCGTTGTAATATCCACGAGCTTTCGAATATTGACCTTTTTGGTGAAAAATCTGTGCTAAAGCATAATTTGCGTCTGACAAGCGCTCACCTCCAATATCCATCGTGATACCTTTTTGTAAGAATTCAACTGCTTCATCAGCACGTCCATTTTGCTTTAGATATAAACCGTATTTATCAGGTTCATCAGTTTTCCACTTTTCGATAGCAATTTTTCTTTCGACTTCACCACGTTGTTTATCTTTTGCAATCAACTCCGCGATAAACGGATCCTCTTGAGAACATCCTTTCTGTAATAAGGTCGTCAAAATTGGACGGAAAATCTCATGATTATCTGCATCTTTTGCATATTCCGGCTTCAATTTTTTCATAAAGAAACTACAGTCAAAAATTAAATCTACGTAAGGCTCATAATATTCCTCAACATATTTCCAATTATCAGCATATTCAGTATTGTCAGCATTTGCATCTTTGATAGCTTCCAAAGTCATGTAAATTTCACGAACTTTATCTTTCTCCATTACATCATTACCATACATAAAAATAGCGTGGTCAGCATAATAAGCTAAGATATAAGCACTTGTTTTATTTCCATTTTCTTTAATAGCCGCTTCATAAGTTGCTAATGTCTTATCAATATCTTCATAAAGAATTTCAGAAAGTGAATAAGCCATATTCTCTAGAACAGCTCCTTTATCACCACGTCCAGCACTCATACAAGCCATACGTTGCTCGAATAATTTCACGACTACTTCCTTATGAGCATTCGCTTTTTCTTCATCTTCTGCATCTCTTTCGATAAATGCTTTGTACATAGTAATACCGTCAATATAGTGAGAAACGTGGCCAGCAGGAGAACTTTCCATTAGCTGTTCCCACATTGGAAAAGCATCATCATAGTTTTCCTTTTCTACCAAGTCACGATAAAGAACGTGTATTTTCTTTCCTTCATCTTCACCACCTGGAAAAGCTGTGAAGTCTGCACAATCTTGTGCAAAGAGACCGTTAGCAATAAATGAGCATACTGCTAATACGAACAAAGTTTTTTTAGCAATTTTGAAATTCATAATTAATTAAATTTTTGTTTATAAAACCACATATTGTCGTTTAACGTAAATCCTACATTAATTTTAAAGTAGTTCTCTTTCAATAAATCTGGTGCAGACAATTGTCCAACCTCAAAACCTAAGTTGATATAAGAAGGTAATCCTCTTGGTAATTTAAGTGGCAAACCTACTCCTACGGTTAACCCCATTGTCATTAATTGTTGATTCTCAATTACACGAGGATCTTTTCCATAATATAATCCTCCACGATAGCGGACTTGTTTTATATAGCTATTATAAGAACGTACATCCGGTATATACTCTCCACCAATAGCTGCTCTCCAGCTATTATCAAATGTTTCCTGCTTTAAAGGATTATCATATTGTGACCATTGACTCATTTTGAAATCTGCGCCAAATTTATAGTTCAGTAACTTATAAAAAGTAACACCAACTCCAAATTCTGCCGGTAAAGTCATTCGACCATCCACTTCTACAGACGAAAGTATTGTATCTAAGTTACTT
>CAWVWD010000431.1:0-4321 GCA_963933585.1 uncultured Saprospiraceae bacterium | reverse complement strand
ATTAAACGGTGTCGGTTTTTGAAACCGACACCGTTTAAGGGTAAATACACCATATTGTTTATTGGATTAAATTACGATTAAATCAAAATAATATTTATTACCGAAATTATCTTATTCTTTTCCTTGATGAAACGAAGCAAACCTGCTCATTCGCACAGCAAGTGGGAGTCAATGCCTAATTGATTTCAGATACGGAAACAAGTTCAGCACAGGCTATTGAAAGTATTGAAAAAGCTAAAATCAATAATGCCAATCCAAAACGCAATCCAAAACCGAAATCATATTTTGATGCGTTTGCCTTTGGAACAATGTGGTAAGTAATAATTTCGATAATCCGTGCTTTTGTTTGATGCGTTTACTTTCGCTCATTGAAAAGCCTTGCCAACCAATTGAGAATCAATACGGCTCAACGTGTCGGGAATCGTGTCACTTCCTCCGTGGACTTGGACGAAACTCATTTTGACATCATCAAATAGGTAAACATTCGAACTTAATGCGGTCGTGTAATATTTTACATCATTTCGTAGATTATTCAAATCATCAATGATTTATCCTTTGTTTTCATCAAGTATTTTGGGTGAAGCATCTGCATAATCAGGCGGATACTCTAATTATACAGGTTAATTGTGCTTAATAACTATACACCCGTGCAGTGGAAAAGGCTGTAAAATGCCGTTTTGGAATACGCAAATGGTTTTTGAAGATATGTGATTTCATGGTTAATAAATATTATATTACAAATTGTAAAATATTATTCTGTATAGTTTTAAATGAATATGCTCCAAACCTACGTAGTACAAAATAAACCACACGATAATTCTCCTGTCTTAATACATCGCATATTTTATTTATTTGTAAATGAAAGATAATTCTACAAAACCTAGAGAATAACTGAAATTGCTTAATCCCACAAGATGAAAAAGTCATAACAATATTGTATTTTCGCAGTCTAACACAAAAAATTGACATGAACGAAAAAGGAATGAATTTACCAAATATAAAACACGTTGCTATTGCAGGGAATATTGGAGCTGGGAAAACGACGTTATGTAGTCAATTGGCAAAGAACTTTTCGTGGGATGTACATTATGAAGATACGAGTACAAACCCCTATTTAGCCGATTTCTATGATGACATGAGTCGCTGGTCTTTTCACCTCCAAATCTATTTTCTAAATAGCCGATACCAACAACTTCTGAACATTCAGCAAGGTAACAGAACGGTGATTCAAGATAGAACGATCTATGAAGATGCGTTTATATTTGCACCAAATTTACATGATATGGGTTTAATGTCCGCTCGTGATTTTGATAATTATATCAATCTTTTCAAAACCATGAATAAGCAAGTAAATCCACCTGATTTATTGATTTACTTACGCGCGAATATTTCGACTTTGGTTGATCATATTCAAGCACGAGGAAGAAATTATGAAGGAAGTATGAGTTTAGATTACTTAAAAAGGTTAAATGAACGTTACGAAGATTGGATTAATAGTTATGATGCAGGTAAACTTTTAGTTATCAATGTTGACAATTTAGATTTTAAAAATAATCCTGAAGATCTGGGAAAAGTAGTCAATATGGTTTCCGCAGAATTACATGGATTATTTTAAATAAATATACGCAAAATAATTACAAAAGTCATTTTAGAGCATTCTAAAATGACTTTTTTTTATGTAAAAAATCAACACAAATCACTAACAATCAGTTAATTATAAATAATACGCAAATTAATTCAAAATAAACGCAAAAAAAATTACATTTCTTGGAACTATATCTTTGCCGCCTTAGTTTATACTGTATCTTTTGCAAAAAAGAAAAACATAATTTTTCCAATTTAACAAAAATTAAAAATCATGTTACTAATGAATAAAAATATTAATCCGAAAGCGGATAGTTTGAATGCTCAAATTATTGTGATTGCTGATTTAAGAAATCAAGCAAACAAACAGCGTATTGATGCTGGGCAAGTAGGTGGTTTTATTAGTAATTTTAAACCCTCTTAATTCCTTCCGCAGAATTATTTTCAAACAAGTTATTTTCTTGTAATAAATTGATTATTAGATATTAAAAAGATAATTTCGATAATCAATAATTCACATTTTTACTTTAAAGATTTTGTAAAGTAAAGTGGTGAGACTGATAAATGTGTATTATTTCGTAGCTCAACTAGTGCTGTAAAGGACGATTGATTTATGAGTAATGGGTTTCATTCCCATCGAGATTTATCTCTCCTACACACTTTATTTTCATTCACACCTTTGCTTTAGAAATGCTTTTCTATTCTCTCAAAAAGAAAGAGATACTAACGAGTCGTGTGACTTCGATGCGGATAGCACACACACCTCACTTTTTGTTCTCTCTTTATTTTGAAGTGTTTAGGCAGTTGTCTGGTTAGTAAGCTAAAACTTACGAAAACCTCTGAATTGATGATCAATTTCAAAGATTCACCAAATAACTTCCCTTGCGATAGCTATGTCATCTAATGGCGAAGATACCGGAATTTGACTCCATGGATTAAGGTTCAATTCCTTGCATGGCTACTTTTTACGGTTGTCGCGATGATGTAAAATAATGTGAATTCATGATTACAAACATGATTACAAACTGAAAACTTACGGTGTAACTTAATTAGTCAAAGCGGTTGTCTGATACGCAACAGAGCATTGACTAGCGTATAATCATCGTGACTTTTATCTCTTAACCAAGAGTTGTTAGTCATATTGAAAACGAGTGTCTTCAATATGGATAAGAACTTCCCAAAGTCCCAAAGCTATGAGAATTAATACTTACAAACACCAAATTGAAGCGGCAACTTATGAAGTTTTCCATCAATTAGGACGAGGATTGAACAAAGCGATTTATCACAAAGCGTTCACAGATGCTTTGATTAGTAAGGGTTTAGCTGTTACGACAGGTAAAATTTTCAAAATCAAGTGTGCAGATATTTTTGTTGGAGATTATATTGCAGATGTGTGTATTAATGAGAATATAGTGATACAAGTAATGGCAGCAATAGAATTGAAAGCAATAGAAGAAACGAAATTGACGAATCACTTGACAATGATGAAATTAGAATTTGGTTACTTGATTAATTTTGGACAAACTGCAGAGGTTAAAGGGAAATTTAGAATGGATAGATTGATATAAAATTACATTGCTTCGTGGTTGTCGCTTTCGGCTTATTTGCTCATCCCGAAAATTCAGTAATCTCCTTATTTTTATCGTTTATACGATTAACAACATAATAAGGAGCGACAACAATCGAATCACCGAGTTCTCGGGATAAACAAATGAAATACTTTACTGAAGCAACATACAAAGCCAAGTGTTTCGTTTCTTAACCTCCATAACTTTTAAACCGTTGTTATCACACGCATTTCGAAGAATAATTTCGTCTTCAGATAAGAAACCAGAAATAATTAACTGACCATTTTTAGCCATTTTACCTTTTAAATCGCTTAAAGTTCCTAAAATAATATTCCGATTAATATTTGCCAAAATTACATCGTAATTTCCACCTTTAATCGTTTCCAATGTTCCCTCAAAAGTATTGATATTAGTAATATTATTTAACGCTGCATTTTCAATCGTATTCAAATACGATTCATTCTCAATATCAACGGCATCAATGTAATTCGCCTTTAGCATCGAAGCTAAAATTGACAAGATTCCAGTTCCACAACCATAATCAAAAACAGTTTTTCCGTCGAAATTCAAATTTTGCATCACGTCCATAATCATATAAGTCGTTTCATGATGTCCAGTTCCGAACGCCATTTTCGGATTTATGACCATTTCGTACATAACATCCGTTATCGGTTTATGGAACGAAGCACGAACGGCACAAAAATCTCGAACCACGACCGGTTTGAAGTTCGCTTCCCACTCAGCATTCCAATTTTGATGTTCAATAACGTCCACTTTATATGTAAACCCAAACTGCATTTCCAAAGCTTTCACGGCTTCATTCAGTTCGTCATTCACCATTCTTTGCGGAATAAAAGCATCTACGCCTTCCGCTGTTTCTTCAAAAGTATCGAAACCTAATTGTCCGAAAAAAGCTGTGACGATTTCCGTCATTTCCGGAGAAGTCGTGATTTTATAATTGCAGTAGACCATTTCTTAATTAAAATTAAAATGACTGATTAAAAACTTGTCCCGATTTCTCGGCGATTAAAAACGAACTGATTTACGGTTGCGATGCAGCCATAAATTAGTTCGTAATCATTTTTAGATATTTAGTAACGTTGAAAATAAAATTAACAATTAAAAATAAAATTTTAATCGTTCATTTTAATTTTCATTAATTAAATGCT
>CAWVWD010000430.1:0-4322 GCA_963933585.1 uncultured Saprospiraceae bacterium | reverse complement strand
CACTACGATTGGGAAAAAATTACTGCCGATATTGTAATGATTATTCATCTTTTCATCTTTTTTCAAAACTACAGGAGTTGTGTGAAATGTATTCTGATAAGAGAAAACAAACCTTATCGACTTTAAAAACCAATAAGGTTTGTTTTCAATGATTAACAACCAAAAGGAATTTTATCCACTCTACGTTGATGTCTTCCGCCTTCAAATTCTGCATCTAAGAATGATTTCACCATTCCCAAAGCCAACTCTTCCGAAACAAAACGAACAGGAATCGATAACATATTTGCATCATTGTGCTGACGTGCTAAAGCAGCCAGTTCTTCATTCCAACACAAAGCAGCACGAATTGCTTGATGCTTATTTGCGGTCATAGAAACGCCGTTTCCGCTACCACAAAGCAAGATACCGAAAGTCGCTTCGCCACTTTCTACCATATCTGCTGCTGGATGTACAAAATCTGCATAATCTACAGAATCTTCTGAATATGTGCCAAAATCTTTAACCTCAATTCCTCTTGAAGTTAATAAATCAATGACTGCTTGTTTGTAATCATAACCAGCATGGTCACAACCAATTGATATTTTCATTTTTTATAAGTGATTGATGATTGATAATTAGTAATTGGTTTCAAAAACATTCAAGACTAATCCCTCAATCAAATTAAAAAGGGCAACCTAAGTCGCCCTTTTATATTAATAATTTTTATTATTTCAAATAGCATTTTGGCTGTAAATAGATTGCGCTAATTTGTAACCTACCAACTAAAAACTACCAACTATTTATTAATTCGGTATATTCTGTACAGCGATTTCATTTGCCAAGATAGTTTTCACTTCGTTTTTCAATTCTTCGTTTCCAGAAGCATCAACCATTTGAATCAATTGTTGAATTCCACCTTGAACACTCTTGTTGTCATTATTAAATGTAGCAATCGCTTTCGATTTCGTCAATGATTTATAGAAATTCATACGGTCAGCAAATTCAGTCGCTAAAGTAATGACGTGTTTTTTTCCTCTATCCAAATTTCCTGCTTGCTCATAAATCCTAAGCAAAGAAAGCGTTTGATTCTCATAAGGAAAATTCATATTTGGATAAACTTCTAAACATTTATCCGCAACGTTCATCGCACGTTCTGCATCACCTTCTTGTAACATCGTTGTTGCTAAACGAATCATTGCACCACGCATACTGTAAACACTCGGATTATAACTTCTATCTACAAATAACTGTTCTTTATCAAAATTCCCCCATTTGAATTTTGTCATAATATTATTATACATAGAATCCACCGCAATACGTCCGTTTCCTAACATTCCGAAACGACCATCACTTTGAGATTTTATAGGAACGATACGGAAGCCCATTCCTTCTAATTGTAAATAATCCTTCAATCCTAATAATTTCTCTGGACGACAAGTCACAGAGAAATAGATTGGACGATCCCAATTATTACTTGCGAGAATATCCAAAATAGCGATTTCATCTTTTTGTAAACCATCCCGATTTGCATCTTGACTCTTTTTCGGAATAGTGAAATTAATCGCATCCAAAATTCGTCCTGTATCACTTGGCATTACCGTTCCATTCGCTAATACTTTTGATTTATCTACTGGAATTGAAATATTTCTTGTTGGCACAAATGCAGTACTTCCACCACGACCATTTTGGTCTTTTCCAATATATTCTACCACTTTATTAATATCTACAAATCCTTTGTAAGCATCGTTATAACGTAAGAAATTACGAGGATAACCACGATATGCTGATTCTGGAATCGACATTTCTATCTTTGGCGAATTATTCACTTGACGACGTAATTGGTTAATATACCAATCTACTGCTAACAAACTTAGATTCACGACCCGAACATCGGTACGAATATTTTCGACCTCTTGAGCATACCAAAGTGGATACGTATCATTGTCACCATGCGTAAAGATGATCGCATTGGGTTCACAAGTTTCTAAGAAGTTAATTGCGTAATCTCTTGCACCTGAATGTGCAGAACGATCATGGTCATCCCAGTTTTGAGTTCCCATAATTATCGGTGCAGAAATCGCTAAACCTGTTCCAAGAACAGCTGCAATTAACGCTGGTAAACCCCGTTTTTCGAGGAGACTGTAAATCGCAACCACGCTCATCCCGATCCAAATACAGAAGGTCATCATCGAACCTGCTAATACATAATCTCGTTCACGAGGTTCGTTCGGAGGTTGATTGGAGTAAATAATGATCGCTAAACCCGTCATTAAGAACATCGCCAAGACTGCCCAAGCCTCATTCGTTCGCCTACTGAAATGAAAAATCAAACCGATAAACCCGAATAAGAATGGCAAGAAAAAATACGTATTTCGAGCCTGATTCTCTTCCATATATCGAGGTATTTCATCCATATTATGAAGCCTCGATTCATCGACTGCTTTGATACCAGATAACCAATTACCTTGAGAGACATCTTGCGGCATATATCCCTGATCACCATTCTGACGACCTACGAAATTCCACATGAAGTACCGTGCGTACATCCAGCTAATCTGATATTGAAAGAAGAAACTCATATTATCTGCCATGGTCGGTCGTCCTTGAACGCCACCCATCCAACCTCGATGTTGTGCTTTTCTATCATAATGTCCAATACGAGGAAAAAACATTTTATCTTGTGGACGATATGTATAAGCTAACTTTCTATCAACTACTTTGTAACTTCCATTTCCATTTGCATCTACCACATAACCATAACGATCTGAAATGTCTTGACCAATCGGAGCAGCATCGAAATGCGGTCCATAAAGTAATGGTCTATCTCCGTATTGTTCACGATTTAAGTAAGATACCAAACTGTACACATCGCTCGGATTATTCATATTAATCGGTGTATTGGCGTAAGCACGCAATACAACCACTCCGTAAGTTGAAAATCCAACTAAAACCATTGCGAAAGCAATAATCATTTTTTGCCAATTTGGATTTACTTTTTGGTGTGCATAACGCAAACCGAAAACAATTCCAGTAATTAAGACCGCAATAAAGAATAACACACCGCTATAAGGTGGTAATCCTAAGCTATTCACAAAAAATCTATCAAACCCTGCTGCGATACCTGGGAATTTCAAAATGATAATTCCTTGTACCAAAACCAAAGCACCAACACCAACAGATGCTCCAATCATCATTTTCATAAAGGAAGCATTCTCATTCTTTTTTAAGACGTATAAAATTCCCAAGAGTGGGAATGATAACAAACTCAATAAGTGAACGCCGATAGATAATCCTGCCATATAAGCAGCGAAAACCAACCAACGATCTGCGTTAGATTCATCTGGTAAGTTATACCATTTGAAACCTGCCCACATTACCAAAGTAGTAAAGAAGGTTGACATTGCATAAACCTCGCCTTCTACTGCGGAGAACCAAACAGAAGTGGCAAATGTCGCTGCCAAACCTGCTACAATACCAGAACCTAATACTGCGATACTTTGTCCTGTGGATAATTCTTCTTGTGCGTTACGCCCGACCAAAACCATACGGCTCAAAATCGTTGTACTCCAAAAAATAAACAGTACAGCAAAAGCGGTACAAATTCCTGACATCACATTCACTGCGTAAGCAATATTCTCTGGATGTGCTTCTGTGTCTGTAAAAACCTCTGCTACGAAGGTGAACATTCTGCCTATTAATAAGAACAAAGGTGCTCCCGGAGGATGAACGACTTGTAGCTTGTGCGCGCCTGCGATAAACTCTCCACAATCCCACAAACTTCCCGTAGATTCTGCTGATAGCACGTAGACTGTTGCGGCTACTGCAAAAACAGCCCAACCAATAATGTTATTTAAAAACTTAAAAGATTTCATAACCGTGTTATAATTAGCGTTTTATGCGTTTTCGGAAATTTTTCATTCTCAAATTTCCGACTGATTTAGATTTAGTTGGATTTCTTTTAAAAGGTTGATTATCAATATTCTAAATTAATTATCAATCTTTTTTTTACCCATTTTAAAATTACTTCTAGAAATGTAGTGACAAAAATAATAAAATGTCCATCAAATTTAAGGTTGAAGGAGTAATTTTAATGCTTTAATCACAAGTCATTCTTTTTTTTGTGTAATACTCATCAAGCAAGTAAGTCAAAATTCACGTAAAACATATCAACTATTAATAATATCAAGGGTAAACGAAGCAAATTATTTTACGCCATCAATTTATTTAAAATATTATCTTATTCTATATTAAAATTTCACTGAAAAAAAATCATATTGAATGCTTAAAAATATTGAAAAGCTCAAAGCTAAAATACCAACCCTAATTTTTGATACGTTTTGCCC
>CAWVWD010000429.1:0-4337 GCA_963933585.1 uncultured Saprospiraceae bacterium | reverse complement strand
AACTTTCGGATGAAGAATTTAAGTCAATCCTTCAAAATTTTACGGATGAATATGCAAAGTTTAATTCTGAACGGGAATTTCACGCATTCACAACCTATTTTTACAATTTAGAAGGTAGTGAACAAGAAAGCATATTGAATGGATTGTCCTACACGACATTAGATGAGAAACTATCGGAAGCCTACGACGGTATGAATGCTTTAGAAACAGAACAACAGTTTTACAACTACGTTTCAAATTATTCAGATATTTTGGAAATTCAAGTAATGGATAATGGCGAAAAAGAAGTTGCAGAAAAGGAAATTAGCTTACATTCAATTGCATCTTTTTTGAATGCTGATAGAATTGTTAAAGTTGGAGATGATTATAAGAAGTTTATTGGTAGTATTGCTGTAATATCTTCAACCTATTCTGAACTATTATCAATCAATGAAACTCATAAAATTAAAGCACATACAAATTTTGAAGAGGTATATTATATACCTAATAATGGTCTAAAAACAGTTGCCATTGATGCCCCATTAGTATGGTCTGCTGAAAATGGAAAGAGATGTAAGAGACGAAGAGAAGTTTATTTTGCTTCTGACTTAATAGTTGAATCTGTTACTTCTGAATATGTGCCTCCAATTTATAAAGTTTTTTGTCGATCAAGAGTAGAAGCAAGACGTAAAGGTATTCCTTGTTTTTGGTATAAATATAATACGGATATTACATGGAATAATTTTCGTATAGTGTACGAAATAAATGGAGGTGCATTTGTTAGAGCTTGGAATCACTCTGACCAAACAGCAAACAATGTAAAGAAAATAGTAAGAACCTCTACAACTTGGTTTTCGGCAACTGCACCAACTGATGTTTCTTGGAACAGAGTTAGGTCAACAGTTACCACATCGGATTTAGCTCAATCTATTGTTGTTGATCAAGTTTTTTAATATAATTATCAGAGTTTATTAAACTAAAAGGAAAGTGTTATCACCTAACTATTTAATAAACCCTAATTAATAGATTGATATTGAAATTATTTCGAATATGAAAAAATTAAACTTTATTATTACATTACTTCTAATAGTAAATTACAACGTAAAAGGTCAGAATAGCTTTGAAACTCAAATTACGACAGGCTGGATGTTTCATGATTATATTGGTCAGTCTGAAGATGTATTAAAATTTTATAAAGGCTATGGAATTCACTCTAATTTTAATATTGGGTTTTATCGAAAAATAAATCGAGTAGATATTGGGCTTGGACTTGGTTATTGTAATGTTCATTATTTAATCGGAGAAGTAGATAATTCTTCTTATTCAACTATAAAATTTGAGGGCAGATTGAAATCTAAATTATCACGATTAACATATACTGCCGCTGTCAATAATCACATTCTATTACATAGAGAAAAACAAGATTTACAAAAATTCCAACGCCGAATATTTACAAATATAGATTTAGGTATTAATTATAAAATCAATGATAAAATAAGCTTTTTAGTTAACTCGCCTATTACTATTTTGCCTTTGTTTACAATCCCCAATAATATTAAATGGGGGTATTTGTATCAAGGTAGTATTAGATTTGTAGATATTTGGGTAGAAACAATTGGTGTGAATGTAGGGTTTATTTATCATTTCGATTCATTTTGATATTATATATGAATTTCACCAAAACGAAATAGAACAGAAATTTGAACCAATAACTTTTATGCAGTTACAACTTGCCTATTTATTCCCTTTGAATTATCTAAGATTAAAGAATAATAACCACAAAAAGCCGCTCAAAACAAAAGTTTCAAGCGGCTTTCCTATTTTATACCAAGCTATAGCTTAGTCTTACTTCTTCCCATGACATTGCTTATACTTCTTACCACTTCCACAAGGACAAGATTCATTGCGACCAACTTTTGGCTGTTCTCTTTTCATTGTTTCTGGTCTTCTTTGTTCGCCACCTGAAGCACCTTCTGGGATTCCTTCCGGTTGTCCACCTCTATTTGTCTGTGTCCTATCTTTCCTTGCACGACGAGGTTGACGAGCTTCCTGTACATCATCTGGACTTGCCAACTGAATTGTACCTTTCAATAAGAAATTCGTTACTTCACGATTCACATCACTTACAAATTCTTTGAATAAATCGTAAGCTTCTTTTTTGTAAACCACTAAAGGATCTTTCTGCTCAAACTGTGCTGCAAATGAAGCATCTTTCAATTCATCCATTGAACGCAAATGCTCTTTCCAATTATCATCAATCAATCCTAAAGAAATTCCTTTCTCTAACTCCGTGATAATCGCTTGACCAGATGTGTTTATAGCTTCCTCAAGGTTTACGACTAAGTTTAAAACCTTTTTTGTATCCGTAAATGGAATCGCAATATTTTTATAACGTTCGCCTTCCTTTTCATGGACGTTCTTGATTGTTGGTAAAACCGTTTGACGAATCGTATCCATTTTTTTAGCGTAATAAGCTGCAACTTGCTCTTCGAATCTAACCGCCAAATCATTCACATCACCGTTACTAAATTCGGATTCCGTCATTTCTGGTTCGATACCTAAGAATAACAAACAGTTTTGTTCAAAAAGTTCGAACGTACTATTATACTTGTGTGTCAAGAATAATTCTTGAGCAAATTCCGTCAACATATTATAAATATCCACAGAAAGACGTTCGCCCGAAAGTGCGTTTCTACGACGTTTGTAAATCGCTTCCCGCTGAATATTCATGACATCATCATAATCCAATAAACGTTTACGAGTTCCAAAACTATTTTCTTCCAAACGTTGCTGTGCTCGTTCGATAGATTTAGTCACCATTGAATGCTGAATCACCTCCCCTTCTTGATGTCCCATTCTGTCCATCAACTTCGTGATTCGTTCAGAGTGAAACATTCTCATCAATTTATCTTCCAATGAAACATAAAATTGAGAAGAACCCGGATCACCTTGACGACCTGCACGACCACGTAACTGTCTATCCACCCGACGAGAATCATGTCGTTCGGTACCGACAATCGCTAAACCACCTGCTTTTTTCACCGCATCGGAAATCTTAATATCCGTACCACGACCAGCCATATTCGTTGCAATCGTAACCTGACCAGGTTTACCAGCATCTGCTACGATTTGTGCTTCTTGCTGATGACGTTTTGCATTCAAAACGTTATGTTCCACCTTGCGTAAACGCAACATACGACTCAAACGCTCTGAAATATCAACCGTCGTTGTACCAACTAATACAGGACGCTTCTGTTTTACTAATAATTCAATTTCATCAATAATGGCATTGAATTTCTCTCGTTCTGTTTTGTAAATCAAATCCTCTCGATCATCACGACCAATCGGTTTGTTCGTAGGAACGACGACGACATCTAATTCATAGATATCCCAAAATTCTTTTGCTTCCGTTTCGGCGGTACCGGTCATACCACAAAGTTTGTGATACATACGGAAGAAATTCTGAAGTGTAACGGTTGCGTAAGTTTGCGTTGCCGCTTCTACTTTTACATTTTCCTTCGCTTCCAGTGCTTGATGCAAACCATCTGAATAACGACGACCTTCCATCGTACGTCCTGTTTGTTCATCAACGATTTTCACTTTCTCATCTGATACTAAATAATCAATTTCTTTTTCAAAAAGCGTATAAGCTTTTAACAATTGATTCGTCGCATGAAGACGCTGAGATTTGATAGAAAAGTCTTCAAGAATTCGTTCTTTTTTCTTAACTTTTTCATCGTGATTTATTTCCTCTTCTGCTTCAATTTCTTGCATTACAGCTGCAATATCAGGCATCACGAAAAAGTTCGGATCGTCCTGACCTTGTGCCAAGAACTCCGCACCCATTTCCGTCAAATCAATACTTCTATTCTTTTCAACGATAGAAAAATATAACGGCTCATCTGCCAAAGGCATATTTTTTCCTTGCTCTTGCAAATAAAAGTTTTCCGTTTTCTCTAAAATCGCTTTCACCCCTTGTTCCCCCATGAACTTAATTAACGGACGATATTTCGGCATCGCACGAAAAGCACGGAACAAGTCCAAGCCACCTTCATTCTCTTCAGGTCCAGTATCACCTTCTCTGATTTTCTTTTTCGCACTGTTCAAAAATCCTTGTGCCAACTTACGTTGCGCTGCAATCAAGGCTTCTACACGAGGTTTAAGTCCATTATATTCTTGTGTCGCAGAACCTTGAGAAATTGGTCCAGAAATAATTAATGGCGTTCTCGCATCATCAATTAAAACCGAATCAATCTCATCGACCATCGCAAAATGGTGTTTGCCCTGAACCTTATCTTCATTATTACGAACCATATTATCACGCAAATAATCGAAACCAAATTCATTATTTGTACCGT
>CAWVWD010000428.1:0-4346 GCA_963933585.1 uncultured Saprospiraceae bacterium | reverse complement strand
TGAAATAACTGCTGAGAAAATTTCTTATAAGGTTTCGGAAGAAGAGTTGTTAACAGATTATTGGAATTTAATAAAAAGTGAAACAGGGAGGACTTTTATAATAGAAAATTCTAAATGGCTAACGAATGACTATGTTACAGCAGGATTTGAGTACACACATTATGTAATCACTTCATGGGATTTGTGTATTGAAATTCTTGCTTGTGATGATGACGTTATTGTAAAACATCGTATAAATTAACTAAAATCACCTCTTTTCTGAATTTCATAAAAATCAATTTTTATTAGATTTTTAATAATAGAAAATAATCCTGAAAGGGTTGAATACGAATAACCATAGGTTGTTTATGGAATCAAACCATCTTCTTCCATCCCTGCCAAATCGCTCCGCCAATCGTATCCCGTTTCGCACCAGTTACCGAACGCATCACATTCACCTTATTCTCAACGCGCAAAACACCCATTAACGCCATTAATAAAGCTTCTTTATATTCTACAATTTCGGGATTCGGAATGATAATTTCTGTTGGAAAATACTGATTACAAACCGCTCCTACCCTTTCCATTAGAAAATTATTAAAAGCACCGCCACCAGTTACGAAGACTTTAAATGGTTTCATGGGAAGATTTTCTTTGTCAATAATTTGTTGAATAGACAACGCAACTTGTTGGGCTAATTGCTCGCAAGCTGTTCGGAGTTTATTTTGAATCGTATCTTCTTCGATTAAATAAATCGGTAAAATATTTTCTTGTAGCCAAGTGTTATCAAGGCTTTTTGGATAAGGTTGATGATGATAAGGTAGTTCATTGACTTTATTTAGAATCTCTTGATTGACCGTTCCTTCTCGTGCGATATTGCCATCTTCATCATAAGATAAACCAATTAAATGCGTCAACTCATTTAAAACTTGATTCGCTGCTCCAGTATCAAACGCCACAAACCGGCCATCAATTGAGCAGGAAATATTCGCAATTCCACCGATATTTAAATAAAAATCATAACCCGGAAATAAATACTTATCCGCAATCGGAGCAATCGGCGTGCCTTCTCCATTTATTGCAATATCGTGTGTTCTGAAATTATTAATAACAGGTAAACCAGTTATGGCTGCGATTGCTGCTCCGTCTCCAATTTGAACGGTAATTCGATTATCTGGATAATGAAAAATCGTGTGTCCATGCGAAGCGATAAAATCAACGTCGATTTTATGTTTATTGATAAAATCATTAATCATTTCGCCCAAAAGGTGTCCAAAATACGTATTCGTTTTGGAGAAAGCCAAAGCATCAACTTTTGGAAGATTCCGAAGCCGACGTTGCCAAACTTCTGAAAATTCAATGGTTTCTGCCTTTATTAATTCAAAATTAATTTGCTCGCCATTGATTTTGAAATCTACAAAAGCAATATCTACTCCATCCAAAGAACTGCCCGACATTAATCCGATTACTTTCATAATGATTTTCTGGTTACTCACTTTTGGTTTTGTGTAATTTTCAAAATTAAAAAGCCTTTCTGAAATTTTATATCAGAAAGGCTTTTCTCATTGAATTAAATTATTTTTATATGGCGACATTTAATTTTTTAGAAACAACTTCCTTAATTGCATTTGTATAAGCATCAAAATCAATTGACTTCACAATATATTGTTCCGCACCCGCTGCTATACATTCCTCGATACCACTTTTCATTTCTGAAGAAGAGAAAATCACCACAGGAATTTCCTTCGTTTCAGCGTAATTTTTCAATTTTGTCAAGACTTCTAATCCTGTATAACGAGGTAAATTCAAATCTAAAAGGATGATTCGAATTGATTGATATTCTGGTTTATCTAAAGGTTGTCCTAAGTTCGGAAATAAAAAATTTATAGCTTCCTCTCCATCTTGCAACCACGCAATTTCTAATGTCTCATCTATTTCTTCAAGAGCAATTTTCGTAAAAAGTGCATCAGAAGGAGAATCCTCGACAACAATTATTTGATAATTTTTCATGCGTATATATGTTTTAAGATAGGATTTAGTTTAATAACGATTTCCTTTATCTCGTAAATATTACATGAGCAGACTTTAATTTATTAAAAATTAAGCATGTAATATTATAGAAATCAGTGAGTTATTGACTAATTATTAAAATAATATAACTCCAAACCTTAACCTTTGAAGGTTACTTCTAAATTTATTGCAATAGTCTTACCAAATACGAAATAACGGACTCAAAATTATATCTTATAAATCTTTTGTTTCTTCTTTGCTTTTGGTTTTATTTCCTCTTGTTTCGGAAAATTTTCAAAAGGATTCCAAAAGTCCATTTTATCTTTTGGCAATACTTTCGGCGTATAATTTTCGTCAACAGTAATTTTTATAAGATCGGTAGAATAATCTATTTCTTTAATCTCAACCGTCGCTTTCTCAATGACAAAATATCCCTCTTCCTTCGCTTTTAGACCAAAAGTATGACTTACTGTTCGTTTTGATTCTCCGTTTGTGATATTCATTTGTACGGATTGATTATTATAAATCATATCAAAAGAAAGGAATTCTGGTTGCTGAAAATTTCTAGAATGTTCACCTTCTATCGTAAAAACGACTTCGAAAATACTCGATAAATTAACCGTATCACTACTAACGGTTGCTGTGAAATTTGGTATTTGTGCGGTACAAAAAAAAGTTACACCAATCAGTAAACTAAAAATTAAAATCGGTTTCATCATATTTGATTTTATAAAAGCTTGACTAAAATTAATGTGTCACAAAAGTACAAAAAAACATAATATTTTTAGAAAATATTTTTTAACTTAAAAAATTGAATTTTTTAGGATTTTTTAAGCTTTTTTACACCTAAAATATGATATATGATATCTTTAAGATAAGAATTAACCGTTGCATAGCAATATTCGAGGATGAGGTTTCCTTTCAAATAATAAGGTAGTAGGCTATTACTTACTTACTCTTTAAATTAGAATAAAACTAGCCTAACTTAGATAGTTGGGAAGGTAATTTTACTGGAGTTACAGTATTACTTTAACAAAACTTTAACAAATTATTTTCAATATTCTACTTTATGCTATTGATTATTTGACAAATAATCATCATTATTGTATTTGTAGATAATGAAATTAAAGTATTATTTGTAATGAGAAATATTAAAAGCTTGGTTATAAGTGCTTAAATAAAAAGCTGAGTTGTCATCGAATTTATGTTGAAGAAGAAATTTTTTATTGTTTCAAAAAGTAGCAGCTATTATTAAATGAGAATAAACTACAATCTGAAAATGACTATGAACTTATTTCTCCAATTTAAATTATAAATAATTATAAAAATGAATAGCCAAAATGTAACACATCGATATTCTGACAAGGAATTAGAAGGGTTTAAGTTAGTCATTGAAATGAAGTTATCAAAAGCACGAAAAGAGTTAAAAACACAACAACTAGAATTGCTTGAGATAGAAGAAAACGGAGGGAATCGATTCAACAACATTAACGAGAGTAGTTTGTCTTATGAGCGAGAACATCTCTCAAAAATGTTGGAACGACAGCAGCGATTTGTTCGAGATTTAGAAAATGCTCTTTTGAGGACGAAGAATAAAACATACGGCGTCTGTATAGTAACTGGTGAACTAATCGACAAGCGTCGTTTGAAAGCAGTTCCGCATACGACGAAAAGTATTCAGGCAAAAATGAAACGATAATTTATTTTTTGCGTATTGGAAATTTGTATACTTTTGACATATTATTTTTTAAGTATATAAAATTGAAATTCAATTTTATATACAGTGATAGCAATTGTTTAAGAAAAATGGTGATTGGCAATGATTTTAATAAAATTGCACTAAGATTGTTGAAAGAGTCTGAAACTTTATTACAAAATATCCGATATTAATAATTGAAACTAACTATATTATTTGTACCCCTTTTTAATTGTGTTGAGGTTTGAAATATAAAAATCAAAGACGACCATAAAATACTGTAAATGATGATTGTATTTTAAGAATTAAAAACGCCTTCAATGAAATAAATACGGGTACTATTATTTTAACTATTTTTTGAATTAAAAACTTTAGTAATTAAATATCATGAATCAAAAAAAAAGAGAGCTGGACAAGAATAAAAGCCGCAAAAAAGCGAAACTTCAACCAGTTAGTAAATCAAAATATCGTAATTTGAAGTCTAATTTTATTATATCAAATGACGACGATGACGATGACGACTTTATTGAAGAAAGAGTGAAGCGAGCATCACATTATGATGATGATTCATTCGAGGATTAGAAAAATTAAAAGATAGTTTAGTGAGAACACTGTATTCAGATTAATGAATACGGTGTTTTTGTTTTTTAGGAATAGGTGG
>CAWVWD010000427.1:0-4356 GCA_963933585.1 uncultured Saprospiraceae bacterium | reverse complement strand
TATCTTGCTCATTATTACATTCATTGAAAGTGACATAAAAATCCTATTTATTTAATTCTTCATTATCAGATAGCCGAGTGTCAAGCTCGTTAATTAGTCTATTTACGGTTTCTTCATTATCGTATAATGAATAATTAATGGCTTTCAATAGCAATACTGAATTACTTGACGTCAATACTGCGAGACTGAAGAACATTGCAGCAAATAAAACAGCATTAAATCGGTAATTGTTTTTCATATTTTTTATATTTTAATTTATAATAATTTGTTACTGTGAAAGATATACTCATTTAAGATAGGTTTTTTATTTCCTGGCAAGTTATCTATAAACGATATTTTATACAAATACATTACAAATTTCTTACATAAATATAAATTCATAATTCGTTCTGAAAAATGACTAATTTTCTTTTTTATACTATTAATCTTCCACACTTTGTCAGACTACACTTACATTTGTAACTTGTGAGGCGGACAGAAATGTTTGCATTACTTTCATTATACTAAAAAACTAAAAAATTCTATGAATCAAGTATCAGTTATTGGCGCAGGAACGATGGGAAATGGCATCGCACACGTTTTTGCAATGAATGGTTATCGAGTTAACATTATTGATATTTCAGAAGCAGCATTAGCACGTGCTTTGGCTACAATCACAAAAAACCTTGACCGAATGGTTAAGAAGGAAAAAATTTCGGAAGCAGATAAAGCGGCTACTTTAGAGCGTTTGAGTACTTTTACGAGTATAGAGGAAGGTTCAAAAGGTTCCGGGTTAGTTGTAGAAGCTGCTACGGAAAATATTGATTTGAAATTAAAAATATTCAAACAATTAGATGAATTAACAGCTGCTGATACGATTTTGGCTACAAATACTTCTTCTATTTCGATTACAAAAATCGGAGCAGTTACCAATCGTCCCGATAAAGTAATTGGAATGCACTTTATGAATCCAGTTCCTGTGATGAAATTAGTAGAAGTAATTCGTGGTTATGCGACTTCTGATGAAGTTACAAAGGAAATCATGGAACTTTCAAGGAACTTAAAGAAAGTACCAGTTGAAGTAAATGATTATCCAGGTTTTGTGGCGAATCGTGTTTTAATGCCGATGATTAATGAAGCGATTTATACTTTATTTGAAGGCGTTGCAGGAGTTGAAGAAATTGATACCGTAATGAAGTTAGGAATGGGACACCCGATGGGACCTTTACAATTAGCAGATTTTATTGGCTTAGATGTTTGCTTGGCGATTTTGGAAGTAATGTATGACGGTTTTCGTCGTCCGCATCACGCACCTTGTCCATTATTAGTAAATATGGTGGCCGCAGGAAAGTTAGGCGTAAAGTCAGGTGAAGGTTTTTACAAACACACGAGAGGTTCTAAGGAATTAATCGTGGCAGATGCTTTTAAGTAATAATATGTTGATGTAGTGTCGTGTTATTGTGTTGCTGTATTGTTGTTTTCTAAATTAAATTTTGTCACATTTTTTTTAATTTAGCATTTCATATATTTCAAATAACATAATAATACGACCGTACAATAGCACTACAATAAATAACATATGTTCAAACTTCAAATATATGAAGCACTACGCTTTGAGAAAACGACTCAATATTTACGGCGTTTCAATCTATCTTTATTATCTATTATAGGTGTTTTATTTTTTGGAGTCACAGGATTTATTATTCTTGAAGATTATACACTTTCTGAGGCATTTTACATGACTATCATTACCATTTCAACCGTCGGTTTTGGTATCGGAAAAGAATTGTCAGAAATTGGATATTGGTTTATATCAATACTAATTATTGTGAATATGAGTGTTGTCGCTTATGCAGTAACCACCGTTACATCATTTGTCGCAGAGGGTGAATTAACTAAATATTTAAAAGATTATCGAGTGTATCAAAAAGTTCAAAATTTATCCAATCACGTCATTGTTTGTGGTTTCGGGCGACATGGTCAAGAGATCGTACAAGAATTGATGAAAAATAAATTACAATTCGTCGTTATTGAAAATAATGAACAAAAAATATCTGAACTTCGAGTTCAAGATGATTTCTTGTTCATGGATGGCGATGCTACGCATGATCAGATATTACTGGAAGCTGGAATCAAAAAAGCTCAATCTATTATTATAACAACCGGTCACGACGCCGAAAATGTATTCATCACACTTTCTGCCCGACAACTTAATCCAAAATTGAATATCGTCAGTCGATCTGTTGATAAGATTACAGAACGAAAATTGATGCGAGCAGGTGCGACTCATGTCGTCGTTCCAGAGCGTTTAGGCGGTTTTTATATGGCAACATTAGTTCACAAACCAGAAATTGTAGAATTCTTTACGTTGATTTCAAATATGGGCGACGCCAATATTCAATTTGAAGAAATCGAATGTGATTCAATTGGCCTTGAACATTTAGGAAAATCAATTAAAGATGTGGACATCAGAGGACGGACAGGCGTAAATATCATTGGTTTAAGACAAATAGATGGTAGTTACAGTGTCAATCCTTCCCCAGATAGTATTTTGAAGTCCGGGATGCGATTAGTTATTTTGGGTAATGATGATCAAGTGGATAAATTCAAAGATGTCATGGTGAAATGGCGAGAACCGAAATAATCAAGCTGCGAATTTAATCATTTGGGTATAAAATTCACCGAAGAGTTAAAGTAGTTCCACTGCATTTCTTTGTTTTTCTCTTCGTTTAATTTTTTCATTGCAATACAATAAGCAACATTGTAAAACTCCTCAGACTTTGCGGTGAACCTTTAAACCTTAAACTTCAACACCTCTAAATATGAAATCAGTAATTCGATCTTTGTCGGAAGAAGAACATATAGAATTTATACGCTTGAAATTAAAATCTTTTCCTCGTGAAGGAGGTTTCAATACCGAAACAATTGACGAAATTTTAAATGAATTTAATATAAAAAATGAAAAAGGTGTTCGAAAAGCACCTTATGGTCTTTTTAGAAATGGTGAACTTTTGGGTGGAATGTATTTGAGTGATTTATCTTTAAACTTCCATGATGAAATCGTTTTAATGGGTGGCTTGGGAGCCGTTGCGACAGATTTATTACACAAAAAAGAAGGTGTCGCTCGTGAAATGGTGACCTATTTCTTTGAACATTATGAAGCTAAAGGTGCTGCTATTGTTTCTTTATACGCTTTTCGTCTAGACTTTTATCGCAAAATGGGATTTGGTTTTGGAACGAAAACCGACCAATATCGGATTCGACCAGCTGATTTGCCTCGCCGTGAAAAAGATGAATTAGTTTATCTTGAAAAAGACGATTTGGAAATGATTTTAGGTTGCTATAATCTTTTTTCAAAACAGAATCACGGAATGGTAATTCATGCAGAAGGTTGGTGGATGAATCTGATGAATAAAGAGATGATTACGATTGGTTATATGCACCATAATCAATTGAAAGGTTATTGTACTTTTGAATATGTAAAAGGTGCAGAAAATCCATATTGGTTTGATATAAAAGTGCATCATTTCATTTATGAAAATAGAGAAGCCTTTTCTCAATTAATTGGTTTTTTAGCTTCGCAAATAGATCAAGCGGAATTCATTATTTTTGAGACGCAAGATGAAGATTTTCATAATATGTTGAATTATCCACATAATGGAAGACCGTTTGAGATTCTTTTACATCACCAATCCAATATTCAGGAAGTTGGAATTTGTTATCGGGTAATCAATATTCCAAGAATTTTTGACACATTACAAGAACGAAATTTTGCAGATGCAAATTTAACTTTAAAGATTACCATAGAAGATAGTTTTTATCCAAATAACGAAGGAAGCACGATCGTGAAATTCATAGATGGAACGCCAAGTATTCTGCAAAATGATGATGATTTTGATGTAGAAATCACCATGGATATTTCAGAATTCTCTGCCATGATTATGGGTTCTGTGGGGTTCAAAAAATTATATGATTACGGATTCGCACAAGTTTCTGATAAAATGTATGTCTTAACAATTAATAAGATTTTTATTTCGCAAAAACCAATTTGTATCTCAAGGTTTTAAAGTAACGCGACTCTTCATAGTGACCTAAAAGTAAAAAATCGCTTTACTGAATCAGAGTTGTGCCACGTTTAATAGCTCAAATGTACCTTTCCTTGTATTTCCGCACATTGAAAGGAATAGAAACTATTTTTAGCATAATTTTTTCTATTATAATATCGTTTAAAATAGTATAAATAATTTGTTAATGAAATCAAAAAACACGCCTATTGAATTATCGCTACACTTTTTAATTTATTAAGTCAAAAAATAATCAACTCAAATATGAAATACTTATTAATATTAATCGCAGCATTTTGGACTTCTAATGACC
>CAWVWD010000426.1:0-4360 GCA_963933585.1 uncultured Saprospiraceae bacterium | reverse complement strand
GCTTCGACATTTAAGCGAGGTATGGACTTTATTCAGATTCCAACTACGCTTTTGTCGCAGGTTGATGCGTCTATCGGCGGAAAATTGGGAATTGATTTTGAAAACATTAAAAATAGCATTGGTTTGTTTGCCAATCCACAAGCGGTTTTTGTGAATCCTATATTTTTAAACACCTTGCCAAAGCGAGAAGTCAGAAGTGGTTTTGCAGAAATTATTAAGCATGCTTTAATCGTCGATGCGAAACAGTGGCAGTTATTAAAAACAATTACGGATTTGACGAAAGTCGATTGGTCGGAGCGATTAATGCCGAGCTTGAATATTAAGAAAACGGTCGTTGAAGCGGATCCTTTTGAGAAAGGTTGGCGGAAATCATTGAATTTTGGTCATACAATTGGTCACGCTGTCGAAAGCCTACTTTTAGGGAGTACCTCTCCCCTACTTCATGGCGAGGCAATTGCGATTGGAATGATTTGCGAAAGCTATTTGTCACATAAAATATTGGGTATGTCAGAAGCGAATTTGAACGAAATTTGTAATTTCATTTTGTCTATTTACGGTAAAATTGATATCACAATGTTGACCAATAATGACCTTTTAAATCTGATGCGACAAGATAAAAAGAACGATGCGAATATGATTAATTTCACACTACTCAACCAAATAGGGGACGCAAACGTCAATCAAACGACTAATGAGCAACGAATCACAGAAAGCATCAACTTCTATAATAACCTTTGTGTTTAACTAAATAAGTAGATTTTGAAGGTATCGCAATACCGTTTTTTTAGGGTTTAAATTTATAAAAACAAAAAATATTATGGCAAATTTCAAAGATTTAATCAATTCCGAAAAACCAGTTTTAATAGATTTTTCGGCAGAATGGTGTGGTCCTTGTAAGGCGATGGTTCCGATTTTGGAGGAGTTAAAATCAAAAGTTGGAGAAACCAGCACGATTGTAAAAATAGATGTGGACAAAAACCCACAAGTTGCTGGATCATTAAAAGTTCGCTCTGTGCCGACCTTGATGATTTTCCAAAATGGTGATTTAAAATGGAGAAAATCAGGCGTAGTTTCGGCTCACGAATTAGCACAAAAACTGAATAGTTTCGCTATCAAAGCATCGTTTTAATCAGAAATTGGAAATCCCAATACTTCGGGATTTCAGAGTTTTGGGATAAGTTTGTAGGATTATAAATTTTTTAATCAAATTCGTTAAATATTCGATGCACATTTAACGGATTTTTTTACCTCCCCCTAAAAAGTGTTAATCCTTCCGTGATTTGTGCAATTCCTTCTGCATAAAGTTAACTTATCTTTGTAATATCAAAAGCGATTTTAAACCTAAGCGATTTTGAAAATCTCCTAGGTTTTTTACATCAAATTAGAAAATAAATAAAATGAATATAGATAAATCAAAACCAGTTATGGTTACTGGTGCAACGGGTTATGTAGCCGGATGGTTAGTAAAGCAATTATTGGAAGATGGCATCACGGTTCATGCTGCGATTCGGAATCCAAGTAATGAAAAGAAATTAGTACACTTAAATGAAATCGCTGCGAAATCTTCGGGAACGATTAAATATTTCAAATCAGACTTATTACAAGAGGGTTCTTACGCAGAGGCGATGAAAGGTTGTGAATTGGTATTTCACACGGCTTCACCTTTTACGAGTAATTTTAAAGATGCTCAAAAAGAACTGATTGAACCTGCAGTAAAAGGTACAGAAAATGTATTAAACACGGCAAATGCAACGCCTTCCGTGAAGCGTGTGGTCGTGACGAGTAGTTGTGCAGCGATTTATACCGATGCGATTGATTGCGAAAAAGCACCAAATGGTATTTTGACCGAAGCGGTTTGGAATTCAACGGCTTCATTGGATTATCAACCCTATTCTTATTCCAAAACATTGGCAGAAAAGGCGGCTTGGAAAATGGCGGAAAAACAATCTCGTTGGGATTTGGTGACGGTAAATCCATCTTTTGTCATGGGGCCAATGTTAAATCCAAATGAAACAACTTCCGAGAGTTTTAATATTTTAAAACAATTAGGCGATGGAACGATGAAAGCTGGTGCTCCGAAAATGGGCGTTGGCGTGGTTGATGTCAGAGATGTGGCAGATGCTCACTTTTTGGCAGGATTTACGGCAAATGCAAAAGGTCGTTACATCACTTCTGGACATAATTCTGACTTTCTAGAAATGGCTCAAGTTTTATTGCCAAAATTTGGTGAGAAATATCCGATTCCGAAAAAAGCCATACCAAAATGGTTATTGATGATTGTTGGACCTTTTGTCAATAAATTATTCTCTCGTCCGTTTCTTCGCAACAATGTAAATATTGCATTTAAAGCTGATAATTCTAAAATCAAAAAAGAATTGGGCGTTACTTTTCGACCGCTACAAACGACGATGGAAGACGGTTTTCAGGTATTAATTGACAATAAGATTTTTTAAAATACACACTACAAACCGTGTCGACTTTGAAAACTGACACGATCAAACAAATGATTAAAAAATGAAAGTCATTATAACAGGTTCGTCAGGAATGGTCGGCAGAGGTGTTTTATTGGAATGTTTGGAAAGTGATATGATTAAAACAGTTTTGGTTGTCAATCGCAGTCCTATTAATATGCAGCACCCCAAATTAAAGGAAGTATTATTGAAAGATTTTACAAAAGTAGATACAATCAAAAGTGAATTAAGTGGTTATGATGGTTGTTTTTACTGCATGGGAATTTCATCTATCGGTATAAATGAAACCGATTATACCAAAATTACTTATGATACCGTTTCGGCTTTCGCCAATGTTTTATACGAATTAAATCCTAATTTAGTATTTAATTATGTGTCGGGCGTTGGAACAGACAGCAGTGAAAAAGGTAGCACAATGTGGGCAAGAGTGAAAGGCAAAACCGAAAATTTGGTCTTAAATAAAGGGTTTAAAAATGCGTTTGCGTTTCGACCCGGAGCGATTATTCCCGAAAAAGGGATTCAATCAAAAACAGCTTGGTACAATACCATATATGTGATTTTTCGACCGTTTTTTCCATTGTTTAATAAATTAAAAAGTGTGACAACGACTACTAAAATCGGTTATGCAATGATTAACACTTTAAATACTTCGTTGAAATTCAAAGTATTAGAACCACCTGCGATTAATAAAATGGCTGGGTTGTAAAACGTAAAAAACCTATAGGATTTTGCTTCTCCCAAGAACTCGTGGAAAAATCACATAGATTTTATCATTTCAACCATAAAAAACAAAAACTAATGAAAATTTTAAAGCAGTTTGGCGGAAAAGTAACGAGCGAATTGATACAACGGTATCAACAATCGGAGAATTGGAAAGATGGACAATTTCAGAATTTGGAAACAGCGGATATGAGCATGAGCTTATCCAAAGTTCCAGGTATAATTTATAAACAAATATCAAATTCGAAAGGGCGAATGCCTAAAAAACCATTGCCAATTATACCTTTTGACAAAGTCGCTTTTGAAGCAGATAGTGATAAAACGAAAATGATTTGGTATGGACATTCGGTGATTTTAATGCGAATGAATGGCAAGACTATTTTGATTGATCCAATGTTAGGTAAAGATACGACACCGATTGCACCTGTGGCAAATAAACGATTTTCAGAAAATACATTGTCGTTAATTGATGATTTCCCTGAGATTGATTTAATCATTTTCACACATGACCATTATGATCACTTGGATTATGATAGTGTTCAGAAGTTAAAATCTAAAACGAAACAATTTTTTGTGGCGTTAGGCGTGAAAAGACATTTGGTGAGCTGGGGCGTTGCTGCAGATATTATTACGGAGTTTGATTGGTGGGATCATACAATTTATAACGATATTTCAATCACATTTACGCCCACTCAACACTTCTCAGGAAGAGGTTTGACCGATAGATTTAAAGGACTTTGGGGCGGTTGGGCTTTCAAAACTGCAAACGAAAATATTTGGTTTAGCGGCGATGGTGGCTATGGTAAACATTTCGAAGAAATCGGTAAACGTTTAGGAAGTTTCGATTTTGCATTCATGGAATGTGGACAATATAATGAGGATTGGTATGACATTCATCTATTTCCGAAAGAAAGCGTTCAAGCGGCAATAGATGCGAAAGCTCAAAAAGTGATGCCAGTTCATTGGGCAGGGTTTGCCTTGTCTTATCAACATACTTGGACAGAACCTGCAGAAGAATTTGTGGCGGCTTGTTTGGACAAAAAAATAAATCACGGAACGCCTGAAATTGGTGCGTTATTTACGATTGATTCGGTGAGTGCTAAAAAATGGTGGCTTTCACTTTAATGATTAAACGGTGTCGGTTTTTGAAACCGACACCGTTTAAGGGT
>CAWVWD010000425.1:0-4369 GCA_963933585.1 uncultured Saprospiraceae bacterium | reverse complement strand
ATATAATCATAAACTATAATGAGAATTTTATTAGTATTAAGTTAGATATGGAAAAAGGCGAAGGACGAGTATTCGCTAATAAGTATAAGGTTCGAGCTTATCCAACACTTTTGTATTTTGCGGCAAATGGCGACCTTTTGCATAGAGTTGTGGGTTCTCAGGATGCTGAAAAAATTATCGAAACTGGGAAAAAAGCATTGAGTTCGGTAAGTAATTCAGGTTCATTGACGAAGCGTTATTTGGAAGGAGAACGTTCTCCGGATTTCTTGAGAGGTTTTGCTTACGTAAGTAAAGCGGCGGCAGATACGGAATATCCAGAAATCGCAGAGATGTATTTGAATACTCAAACTGAATGGTCATCTTCTGAAAATATGCAGTTCATTTTTGATTTTACAGAAAATACTCGTTCTCGTCATTTTAATTATCTGATTGAGAATCGTTCAATGTTTGAAGATAAATTTGGGATAAACGACGTTTTTAACAAAGTACAAAGCATTGTTCAGAATCGTTTGGATTTGATTACGAATGAGAAAAGTGCAGATACGAGCAAGGAATTAATAGAAGCTGATAATTTATTTCAAAAAGTCTATAAAGAGGAGTCGATGGTGAAGTTTGCGGCTTTCAGAATGACTTACTTTCGTACTCAAGGTGATCGTGACGGATTTGCTCAAGCAGCGGTGGATTACGTAGAGAATATAAAAGGTATTACAGCAGATGAGTTGAATTCTATCGCACGTACTTTTGCAGAAGTGATTGAAGATAAGGTGATGTTAGAAAAAGCTGTAGAATGGTCAAAACGTGCGATTGAAATGGAAAACCTCTATACGAATCATTATACTTTAGCTGCTTTATATTATAAATTGGATAAAAAGGGAAAAGCTAAAAGGGTCGCTAAAAAAGCAATTCGAGTCGCTAAAAAAGCGGATGAAGATCCAGCATATGTTGAAATCTTGCTGAACGAGATGAAGCGTAAAACTAAATCGTAAGTGAATGATTAACTTGACTTACTACTTAGGCTATTTTTAAAGCTGTAAATTTCGAGTGTTCCTGTAGTGATTGCTCTAATTGTCATATTGTTAAGCTTAAATGGGCATTAAATTATAGGATATACGAGAACCGTTACAACATTAGAAGGGAAGTCTTTGATTAAGATATCTAGTCCTAAAATAAGAGCCAATTTGATTAATTTCGAGTTGGCTTTTGTTATTTTACGGGTTACTAAATACTTTTCTGGTTTTTACGTTATAATTTTATCAATCGTTTAATTATATTTATTCGATTTATTAACGACTAACTTTTTAGTACATTCTTCCTTTAAAAAAAATTAAAATAATGAAATTAGTTAAACAATACGGATTCGCATTTTTACTCCTTTTTGGATTTTCTGCTTCCGCACAATCAAATATTAAAGCGGCAGTTGATACAAAATGTCAGACGTGTGAGGATTATCTCACTGTGAATAATATAGAAGATTTTGCCGCCGAAAATTGTAGAATTTACCAAAGTATTTGCGATTTGATGACGAAACGAAATGCTATTATACTTAGCGAATACCGTGAAAATAAAGTTTATCAAGCGGGAGAAACTATCGAACCTTCTAATGTATCTGTGATTATGTTTTTGGATGGTTTTGCGGAAATAGGTCAAAATGTAACGCCACAAATGACGTTATTAGATAAAAATAAAAAGGTAATTGAAGTGGTAGAAACTGGCTATTATCAGCTTTATTCCTTTGATGAAAATCAAAATGTCGTATCGGCACAGGGGGTGAAAATGATTAAAAGAGTGGATGAAAACTCAAATCAATTAATGATGACGACAATCAATCTATCGGAAGTAGCAAAAAAAGCGGCCTACATTCAAGTTATATTATCGTTTATCCATCCTAAAACAATGAAAACTATTGAGCTTAAAAGGATGATTCAAACGATTGATACGAAGTAAGGTTTTAAATTTTGCGGGTGATTGTAATTCCTCAATAGTATTTTTGAATTTAGAAAGTGAAGGCAAATATCATACAGATACTTGCCTTTATTTTTTAAGTTCATCGTTGATAACTTGACTTTTTATTAGAAATAACCTCATTTTCACTACCTTTGCTCCATTCAATTCCTTTCAATAATTATCAATATTTATCTGAACAAATAAAATTTTTGCTGATGTTATATTCAATGACCGGTTATGGTCGTGTAGTTAATGAGTTTGAGTTACGTACCATTACGGTTGAAGTTCGTTCTTTGAATAGTAAGTTTAGTGATGTGAAAATCAAATTGCCACAAACTTATCGGGAGAAGGAGTTAGATATCAGAAAAATCATTTCAGATAAATTACAACGAGGAAAAGTCGATGTATTAGTCGAAATGCAAAGTAAAACTGGTGATGAACAAGTCAAAATTAATCGACCTTTATTCAAGAAGTTTTTTATCGAATTGAAAGAAACTTGTGATGAGTTGGATTATTCTGCATCAGATTTAGTTTCCGCAATAATGCGTTTGCCAAATGTAGTCGTTCCAACGAGTCAAGGTATTTCAGACGAGGAGTGGAATGAAATTAAAACGACGGTGAATGAAGCATTAGATAATTTGATGAAATTCAGACTGGATGAAGGAAGTGTTTTGGATGAGGATTTCAAACTACGTATTCAGCATATTGAAGAAGGTTTGGTCAAAGTTCCTGATTATGAATCTTCAAGAATCGAAAAACTTAAAGATAGGTTACGTCAGAATTTGGAGAAAATAAATATGAAGGACGGATTTGATGAAAACAGATTCGAACAAGAATTAATTTTCTATTTGGAGAAGATGGATATTACAGAAGAAAAAGTCCGTCTGGCACAGCATTGTAAATATTTCATCAAAGAATTGGATGCGAAAAAATCAATGAAAGGTAAGAAGTTAAATTTCATTTGCCAAGAAATTGGTCGGGAAGTAAACACAATTGGTTCAAAAGCGAATTCTTCCGATATTCAGCGTATTGTCGTTCAAATGAAAGATGATTTAGAAAAAATAAAAGAACAAATTGCAAATATTTTGTAGCAGGATACTTGATACTTACACAAAAAAAATCGGGATGATACTTGATACTTATTACGAAAGTTGAAAAAATATTTTTTTCGATTGTGAAAGACGCAAGTATCAAATGTAGAATATGTTTAAGTATCCAGTATCGAATGCGGAATGTATTCAAGTATCTATTATCAAGTAACTGGTATGAAATTAATCGTATTTACAGCACCTTCAGGAGCAGGGAAAACTACAATCGTAAGGCATTTATTAGCGAAATATAAGGAATTAGCATTTTCCGTTTCAGCAACAACTCGTGCTGCTCGTTCGCATGAACTTCAGGGAAAAGATTATTATTTTCTTTCGCTAAAAGAGTGGAATCAAAAAATTAAAGAAGGTGATTTCTTGGAATGGGAAGAGGTTTACACGGAGCAATATTACGGCACATTAAAGAGTGAAATCGAACGACTTTGGGGACTTGGAAAACATGTTCTGTTTGATATTGATGTAAAAGGAGCGACGAATATCAAGAAGGTTTATGGTGATAAAGCTGTTACGATTTTTGTGAAGCCGCCCTCTCCTGAGATTCTTTTTAGTCGCTTACGCAATAGACAAACGGAAGATGAAGCAAGTCTAAAAAAACGAATTGCGCGTGCTGCGGAAGAATTAACTTATGAGAAAAATTTTGATGTCGTTTTATTAAATGATGACTTAAATGCTTGTTTGCAAAGTGCGGCACAAATCATTGAAAAGATTATGTTAAATAAAAACTAAACCGGTACTTTACAAGGAAATTTTGTAATTTGTACAATTACAATCAGCAAGAAATAGAATAAAAATTACCAATATTATAAGTGATATAATGTCAAAGACAACCGCAATAACTAAAGGTGTTTCCGTAAGTGTTGAAGTAAATTATCAGCATCAACACTCTAATAAGCAGATTTCTGAATTTGTATTTTCATATAAAGTAACTATTCAGAATTTAAGTAAATCTACGATTCAATTATTACGTCGGCATTGGATTATTTTCGAAAGTAATGGTATAAAAAGAGAAGTGAAGGGAGAAGGCGTTATTGGTGAACAACCTGTTATTGATCCGAATGAAAGCTTTGAATACACGTCATGGTGTCCAATTCAAAATAATTTGGGTTATATGGAAGGTGTTTATGTAATGAGAGATATTCATACAAATAATTTGTTCGAAGTCGAAATTCCTCGCTTTCAATTAATCGAACCAACGCAGTTGAATTAGTAACTGGATTTTAATTTTGAAAACGGAAAAATGATTTTAAAAAAAAGAATTGTGAAAGGTGAAAATGTAGCATGCGTACGCTTCAGTCACTAATCCAAAAGAGTTTTCTCCT
>CAWVWD010000424.1:0-4387 GCA_963933585.1 uncultured Saprospiraceae bacterium | reverse complement strand
GAATTGAAAGCAGCTTTACCCGTTTATCCGTCGATTATTCAGATGAAAAATTTTGAATTAAGAGCTTTTTCTCGAACATCGAATTTGCAAGGTGTGAAGCGATTGAGAAGATTGGGGCATAGTTATGAATTTGAGCAAATCAAAAATTATGTTCGTGGCGATGATTACCGAAGTGTGAATTGGAAGGCAACGAGCCGACAAGGAAAACTGATGGTGAATCAGTATGAGGACGAAAAAGCACAACAGGTTTATACATTTATCGATAAAAGTCGGGTGATGAAAATGCCGTTTAACGGTTTGAGTTTGTTGGATTATGCGATAAATACGAGCTTGGTTATTTCTAATGTAGCTTTAAAAAAGTACGATAGAGCCGGATTGATGACGTTTTCGGATAAGATAGGAACGGTCGTGAAAGCAGACAGAAGTGCTTCACAAATCAATAAGATTTTGCAATCACTTTATCGAGAACAAGAGCGACCTTTGGAGGCGAATTACGAATTATTATATCAAGCATCGAGGCGAGTTGTAAAAGGTAGGAGTTTGATATTCTTGTTTACCAATTTTGAAAGTTTATTCGCAGCAGAACGGGTTTTACCGATTTTGAGGCGTATCAATAACTTACATTTATTGGTTGTTGTTTTCTTTGAGAATACGGAAATTATGGAATATTCAGAAAAAGAAGTGAATGATGTCGAAGGAATTTATTTCCAAACAATTGCTCAAAAATTCGTTTCCGAAAAACAACAAATCGTCCAAAAATTGCGTCAATACGGAATTCAAGCAATTTTAACCTCGCCTAATGAATTGTCAATTAATACGATTAATAAGTATTTGGAATTGAAATCAAGGGGATTAATTTAGAAAAAACTATGAATTATTAATCCTGAAATGGTTGAATAATCAGCGGGTCTATCATAGAAATAAAGAAAGCCTAAAAATTCACAATGAATTTTTAGGCTTTCTTTATTTCGAGCTGAAGTATGTCAGCCGACGAAGCAAGCTTGATATTACTTGACTTCTTGTTCTTCTAAATACTCTGAAATAATTTCATTCACAATATCTTTCACGTACGCTTTTTTTAAGCGAGCCAATTTTTTTAATTTATCAATTTTTGCTTCATCAAAAACAAAGGTAACTCGTTTCGTACTTTGCGGAACCGAAACTTCTACTTTTGAGGTTTCGACCGTTTCCCGAATCAACGCATCTAAGCCGAACATTGGTTTTTTGCGTTTTGAAACTGTTTTTTTCTTCGTTTTAATTCTTTCAACCTGCTCCTGTACCCCTTCCTCAATCGCCTCCTGTAGTAGATTGTCCAAATTAGACATAAAGCTCTTAGTCGTCTTCTTTGAAGCCACTTTTTTTATTTTTTTCTGTGTCGTTTTTTTTGTTTCTGCTTTTGAAGTTCCCTCCATCGCACTATCAAACAAATCTCCTAAACCCGATTTAAAATTTTTTTTTGCCATATAGTAAAATGAATAATGAATTATAAACGATGAACTATTAAACGATAATACATTAAAGTTTATATCATAAAATTCACAATTTTGTATTAATAAAATAGATGGAATCAGAAAACAGCGTAGTTGATAAATTTCATGTTCATATTGTGCCTAATTTCTAATTCCACAACTTATCCCAAGGATTCAAAATTTTTCATTCCTAATTAATAAATTAACGATGAGCTAACCAATTAATTATCCGCTTCATAAAAGGCTTCGTTGCTAACTTCAATAACCACGGAAAACGCAAAATAATTCGTTGCAATTTGGCTTGATTTGCCAATTGCTTTCCAATCGTTCGCTCTATTTCCATATCATATTGATACGTAAAATCTTTGTTGAAAGATTGTGAATAAAAGGCTTTTTTAATGAAATCTGCAGCAATTTTTCCACTCCAAACTCCAGTCCCAATTCCGTGACCGCCAACCGGTTCCACTAAACTTGCAGCATCACCGATTAATAAAAAGCCTTCGCCACTCATTGGAATTTTTCGACTTCCACCAAGCGGGATTCCAAAACCTTTCACTTTATCTAACCTTTCCGCTTTCTGAAAACGTTCCTTCAAATTAGAGGAATTTTGAATAATATCCTCAAATAATTCCCTTAAATTCAATTTTTTATCTGCAATAGTTTGCGAAAGCAGACCAAAACCGACATTATAAATATTATTACCAACGGGAAAAATCCAAAAATAACTATCAGAATATTCCTTAATAAAATAAATTTCATTGATATTCTCATTCAAGCCTTCGATGTTTTTATAGTAAGCTCGAACTGCTCCCGAATGATTTCTTCGATCTATTTTAATTTTCGCTATTCGCTTCGAAATTGGACAATTTGCACCACCTGCACCAACTAAAAACTTAGATTTAAAAACATTTTCATTCGTTTCTATCGTCCAAATTCCGTTTTCATAGTCTGCATTTTTGAAAGTATTATTTTCAAAAACAACTGTATTCGTGTCCGTTTTCACCCAGTCGAATAATTGATTATCAAAAACGATACGTTTGCAATTAAAAGCTTTCGTCGTCCACTCGATTGTAAAATCCTGATTATTTGATACAACCAACCGGTTGTACCGAATCATACTTTTATCCGAAATTTCGTATAATTGATGAAGGTATTTTTCATCAATTTCCTTTAGCGTTCGATACGCTTCATACGGAATGGCATCGCCACAGATTTTATCTCTCGGAAATGATGATTTATCCAACAAAGCAACTCGTAAACCACTGTCTTTCAATGCTAAAGCTAGTGTACAACCTGCAGGGCCAGCACCTACAATTACGACGTCAAATAGATTCATTTAAATAGAATGAAGCCTAATAATTTGATAATTAGGATAATATAAAATTATTTATTTTTTCTGAATTCTAATTTTCAACTCTTTCAATAATTTCTTTTGATAAAGCCAGATAATCTTTTGCCCCACTACTTTTTTGATTATATTCAAAAATATCTTGACGAGCAGCAGGAGCTTCCGCTAAAGCAACATTATCTCGAATCATCGTGTCAAAAACCCTATCACCAAAATATTTACGAATGGTATCGACAACGTCTCGATTCAAGACCTTACGATTATCATACATTGTGGCAACTACACCGATAATATCCAACTTTTTATTCAATCTAAAACGAACCTTATCCACGACTTGTTTAATTTTAGTTAAACCTTGTAGAGCCAGAAATTCGGTTTGCAATGGAATAATAACATGATTACTGGATGTCAACGCATTTAAGGTCAATAGACCTAACGATGGCGGACAATCAATTAAGATATAATCATATTCTGTTTGAAGTGGCTCGAATAATTCTCGAAGAATGAATTCTCGACCTGCTTCATTGATTAATTCCATCTCGGCACCTGATAAATCTAAAGTTGATGGGATAACATCAAAATTTTCTCTTATAGAATAAGGTGCTAATTCACCTTCTCCTCGCAAGGCTTCGTAAATCGTTATTTTCTGACGAGGAACGCCTAATGATAACGTCAAATTTGCTTGTGGATCAAGGTCAAGTACTAAAACTCGCTTTCCTAACTTCACTAAAGCTGCACCAATATTGATAGTGGAAGTTGTTTTTCCAACGCCTCCTTTATGATTCAATAAGGAAATAACTTTGCTCATATTTTTGATTTAAAATGTATTTTTCGATAGAAATGTAATATAAATAATTCTATGTGTATTTGTAAATAATTTGTAATTTTTTAACCCTATAAATGAGAAAAACTCAAAAAACTATAGCGGTGGGAATAATTCCTATTTTAGTTACCCTATTCTGTGTCAATATTAATTGTTTTTAAACTAATTGCAAATTTAACTTTTTGAATAAGAGTTTTATAGTTTTGAGGAAAAATGAAGTCATAAATCATGATTTGTGAACAAATATTTTCAGTTTAGAAAAGAAAAAAATAATAGAAATGATACGAATAGGTTTAATGTCTGATACACACGGTTTTTTGGATGAAAAAGTATTTAAATACTTTGCGGACTGTGATGAAGTATGGCACGCAGGCGATATTGGAACAATAGAATTGGCGGATGAAATGGAAGCATTTAAGCCCTTTCGAGCCGTTTACGGAAATATTGATGGCAAGAATTTAAGGGTTCAATATCCATTGGATTTACGATTTGAGTGTGAAGGTTTGGACGTTTGGATGACGCATATTGGTGGTTATCCGAAGCGTTACAGTAAACGAGTTCGGGAACAAATGCCGTTTAATCCACCGAAATTATTTATCAGTGGACATTCTCATATTTTAAAAGTAATGCCTGATCCAAAGTTTGGATTATTACACGTTAATCCCGGTGCTTGTGGAAATCATGGTTTTCATCAAGTCAAAACATTGGTTCGATTTAGTATTGATAAAGGAGTGATTAAGGGTATGG
>CAWVWD010000423.1:0-4393 GCA_963933585.1 uncultured Saprospiraceae bacterium | reverse complement strand
AAGTTCATACGAGAAGGTACACCAAGTGGATTTAAAACAATATCAACAGGTGTTCCATCTTCTAAGTGAGGCATATCCTCATATCTTACGATTTTCGCAACGATACCTTTGTTACCGTGACGACCTGCTAACTTATCACCAACTTTAAGTTTACGTTTCTTAGCCATGTAAACTTTAGCCAATTTCAATACACCTGCTGGTAATTCATCACCAATACTGATATTGAATTTCTCACGTTTGTATCGTCCAATTTCCTCATTGACCTTAATGCTGAAATTATGTAATAAGCGTTTAATCAAATCATTCGTATGCTCGTCGCTTGTCCAAACTGAATAATCAACTGTAGAATAGTCTAACTCTTTCAAGACTTCTTGACCAAAACGAACACCTTTAGGAATCAACATTTCGTTGTAGATACTTCTAACGCCTTCCGACATTTTATCTTTCAACATAATCATTAATTTATCAATAAGAATCAATCTCAACTCATTGACAGCACCTTTGTGTTCTTTATCTAATCCTACAATTAGTCGTTTCTCTTCAACCTTACGAGTTTTATCCTTCTTCGCTCTTGCGAAAAGTTGTTTATTAATAATAATTCCTCTTGTAGAAGGTGACGCTTTCAATGAAGCATCTTTTACATCACCTGCTTTATCGCCGAAGATTGCACGTAATAATTTTTCTTCCGGAGTAGGATCAGATTCCCCTTTAGGTGTAATCTTACCGATAATAATATCACCCTCTTTGACTCTTGCACCAATTCTGATAATACCATTCTCATCCAAATCCTTCGTCGCTTCCTCACTTACGTTTGGAATATCATTCGTCAATTCCTCTTCACCTAATTTCGTATCACGAACGTCTAACTCAAAGTGTTGAATATGTAAAGATGTAAATACATCCTCCCTAACAACACGCTCAGAAAGTACAATCGCATCCTCATAATTATAACCTTTCCAAGGCATAAATGAAACCAATAGATTTTGACCTAAAGCCAATTCTCCTTTTTCAGTCGCATAACCTTCACAAAGAATCTGACCTTCTTCAACTGTATCACCTTTTCTTACGATAGGTTTCAAGTTAATACAAGTACCTTGATTCGTTCTACGGAATTTGATTAAATTATATGTTTTACGATTATCCTCGAATGAGACCAATTGATCTTCAGAAGTTCTATCGTAACGAATGACGATTTGAGTAGAATCTACATACTCTACACTTCCTGAACCTTCCGCATTGATTAACATACGAGAATCTCGAGCAACTTGTCCTTCCAAACCAGTTCCTACAATCGGTGAATCAGGACGTAATAAAGGCACGGCCTGACGTTGCATATTCGATCCCATTAAGGCACGATTCGCATCATCATTCTCTAAGAAAGGAATCATTGATGCAGAAACACCCACAATCTGATTCGGTGCAACATCCATATATTCAATATCCTCAGGTGGTAATACAGGGAATTCACCATGCTCACGACACTTGATTCTATCTATTTCAAAAACACCTTGTTCCGTAATCGGTGCATTCGCTTGAGCGATGATCTTCATATCCTCGCCTTCCGCTGATAAATACATTGGTTCTTCTTCTACCACTACTCTACCTTCATCTACACGACGGTAAGGTGTTTCTAAGAATCCCATTTTATTTACCTTTGCGTGCACACAAAGTGTAGAAATCAATCCAATATTCGGTCCCTCTGGTGTTTCAATCGTACATAAACGACCGTAGTGAGTATAGTGAACATCACGAACCTCAAAACCTGCACGTTCTCGAGATAAACCACCAGGACCTAAAGCTGAAATACGACGTTTGTGTGTAATCTCAGATAAAGGATTCGTTTGATCGGCGAATTGTGACAACTGAGAAGTACCAAAGAATGAATTAATAACAGAAGAAAGTGTTCTTGCATTAATCAAATCAATCGGAGTAAATACTTCATTATCACGAACATTCATACGTTCACGGATAGTTCTTGCCATACGAGCCAAACCAACACCGAACTGAGCATATAACTGTTCTCCTACCGTTCTTACACGACGATTACTTAAATGGTCAATATCATCAATTTCTGCTCTTTGATTCATTAAACGAACCAAATAGCTAACGATTTCGATAATATCTTCCTTCGTCAATACAAGCGTTTCTCTTGGCGTATCCAATCCTAATTTACGATTGATTTTATAACGCCCAACATCTCCTAAATTATAACGCTTATCAGAGAAGAACAACTTATCAATGATACCACGAGCTGTTTCTTCATCAGGTGGATCAGTTCCTCTTAACTGACGATATATATATTGAACCGCTTCAATTTCAGAACTTGAAGGGTCTTTTTGTAAAGTATTGTAAATAATGGAGTAATCTTCATCTACATCTTCACGTTGTAGAATAATTGTTTCTGCTCCAGTATCCAAAATCAAGTCGATATGTTCCTCATCAATGACCGTATCACGCTCTAAGATAATTTCATTACGCTCGATAGTTACAACCTCACCAGTATCCTCATCCACAAAATCCTCTGTCCAACTTCTCAATACACGAGCCGCTAATTTACGACCAATTGCACCTTCAAGATTTGCCTCAGTTACCTGAAGATCATCTGCAAGATTGAAAAGATTTAAAATTTGGTGATCAGAATCATAACCAATTGCACGAAGCAAAGTCGTCACAGGGAATTTTTTCTTACGATCGATGTAAGCATACATTACGGTATTAATATCCGTAGCGAATTCCATCCAAGCACCTTTAAAAGGAATTATTCTTGCAGAATAAATCTTAGTACCATTGGGGTGAAAACTTTGTCCGAAAAATACACCTGGTGAACGGTGTAGTTGAGATACAATAACACGTTCTGCACCGTTTACTACAAATGTTCCTTTAGGAGTCATGTATGGGATATTTCCCAAAAATACATCCTGAACAATTGTTTTAAAATCTACGTGTTCCTCATCATTACAAGATAGTCTCAATTTAGCTTTTAAAGGCACACTATAAGTCAACCCTCGTTGCATACATTCTTCAATAGAATATCTCGGTGGATCAACAAAGTAATCCAAGAATTCTAAGACGAAAATATTACGAGCATCCGTTATAGGAAAGTTTTCCGTAAAAACCTTGAATAATCCTTCATTACCTCGGTTTTCAGGCGTCGTTTCTAATTGAAAAAACTCTTTAAATGATTTGATTTGGATCTCTAAAAAATCCGGATAAGCCGAGAGGTGCTTATTTTTACCAAAGCTGATGCGCTTTTTGCTGCCGTCAGCAACAACATTGCCGTTTGATGCCATGTATCTATATTTTTTTTAGACCGGAATTTCGAAGATAAGAAATTAAGTACCATTTAAACAACAAATCTTCTTATTAATTTGTCTGGCATATACATAGGTATAGGCTTAGCCAAATTTTACTATCGACTAAGCCTACCCTTTATTTTAATACTATGTAAAGTTGTATAAATCAGACTTTTACAGTGTATTTACAAGTGAATAAAAGTTTATTTTACTTCTACAGATGCACCTGCAGCTTCTAAAGCTTCTTTTAATTTATCTGCATCGTCCTTAGACATTTTTTCTTTCAAAGTACCTGGAGCAGAATCAACTAATGCTTTAGCATCTTTCAAACCAACACCTAATTCAGATTTAACAGCTTTAACAACTGCTAATTTTGCAGAACCGAATGAAGTTAAGATAACATCAAATTCAGTTTGCTCAACAGCAGCTTCTCCAGCAGCAGCTGGTCCAGCTACAGCTACAGCAGCAGCAGCAGGCTTGATACCATATTCTTCCTCTAAGATATTTCCTAAATCACTTACTTCCTTTACAGTCAAGTTTACTAATTGCTCTGCAAGAGCTTTTAAATCAGCCATTTTGATAATTTTTTAAATATGTTCTTGAATAATTTAGTTCACAACAATTTTACTCGTCGCTCTTTATATTTTTTGATAGCTCTTACAATGCGTAACCAATGTAAGAATTAATGGAAGCCTTATTAAAGGTTCTGCTCACCTCTTTCCTCTAATGCTTTCAATATACCGTGAATAGTTCCACTTCCTGAGTTCAACGCACCCATCAAGTTTGTCATAGGAGCTTGTAATAAACCAATCAAATCACCAATCATATCTTCTTTCGATTTCAATGTTGATAAATAATCAATTTGGTCATCACCTGCAACTACTGAACTCTCAACATAAGCCGCTTTTAAAGTCGGCATTTTGTTTGTTTTGCGGTATTCTTTAAGAATTTGAGCTGGTAGCTTTCCGCTCTCAGAGAATAGTACAGCAGTAGGTCCTGCTAAGTGTTCGAAAACACCTTCATACTGCTCTTCAGAGATACGTTGTAAAGCTTTTTTAATCAGCTTGTTCTTAATTACAACCATTTCAACATCTTTCTCA
>CAWVWD010000422.1:0-4394 GCA_963933585.1 uncultured Saprospiraceae bacterium | reverse complement strand
TGCTGTCAATGGACGTGCAGGACTATTTAAAACTTTATTACCGTTTGCCAATTCTTTATCCATCAAAAGCCCAAAAGATTTTTCGGATTTTGAGAAGAATTGAGCAACTGTCGTCGTCGAAGCATGTGCACGGTGAGCTGTTCCAAAAGCATCATTGACATAATAATCTGCCAAATCTGCCAAACTTTTTGCAAAAGCCTCTTCGCCTTTTTTCTCTCCTTTATAAAAACGAGTGTTTTCTAATAAAAGGACTTCACCAGCTTTCAAGTCAGCAGCCAAAGATTTAGACGATTCTCCACCACAATCCGTAGCAAACTTTACCTTACGACCCAAGACTTCTGATAAATAAGCAACGATATGGCGTAATGTGAATTTATTCACATTCACGCTTCCATCTTCGTTTAGCTTCTTTAATGGACGACCCAAGTGCGACATTAGAATTACAGAATTTCCATTACTCAATAATTGTTGAATTGTGGGTAAAGCTGCTTGAATACGTGTATCGTCCGTGATTTTGTATTCGCTATTTAAAGGAACATTAAAATCAACACGAACCAACACTTTTTTATCTTGAAAATTCATATTTTTTGAGTTTAATTAAAAAGAGCCGAACACTTTAGAAGCATCCGACTCTTTTCAATATTTAAGTAATTTAAACTCTTGCTGTTAATTCTGCTAAACGTGCAGAGTAACCAGCTTCGTTATCATACCAACCAACAACTTTCAATAATTTACCATCTGCTAAAGTTAATTTAGAATCGAAGATACAAGAGTTCTTGTTACCAACGATATCAGAAGAAACTAAAGGCGCAGTTGAAAATTCCATAACACCTTTGAAAGCACCATCTGCGTATTCCTTGAATTTAGCGTTTACTTCCTCAGCAGAAACTGCTTTGTCTGTAATTACGGTTAATTCCGTCATTGAACCAGTTGGAACTGGAACACGAACAGCCATTGCCATAATTTTTCCTGCTACTGAAGGAATTACTTTTCCAACTGCTTCTGCAGCACCCGTAGAAGTAGGAATGATATTTACAGCTGCCGCTCTTGCACGACGTAAATCACTATGAGGAGCATCCAAAATCATTTGGTCACCTGTATATGCGTGAGTTGTTGTCATTGTACCTTGTACTAATCCCCAGTTATCAACGATAACTTTTACTAAAGGAGACAAACAGTTTGTTGTACAAGAAGCATTAGAGAAAATTGTATTATTTGTATCTAAAGTGTCATCATTTACACCCAAAACGATAGTTTGAATACCATCACCTTTTCCAGGAGCAGAAATAACTACTTTTTTAGCACCAGCTTCCAAGTGTAAACCAGCTTTAGCTTTATCTCTAAAGATACCAGTACATTCTAATACGACATCAACATCCATTTCAGCCCAAGGCAAAGCCGCAGGATTGCGTTCTGCTGAAGCATGAATTGTTTTTCCATCTACGATTAATGAATCCGCTGTATAATCAACAGTACCTGCAAAGATACCTTGAGTAGAGTCATACTTTAACAAATGTGCTAAGGTAGCATTGTCTGTTAAGTCATTAATTGCGACTACTTCTACATCTGGATTTTGTAGTAAATTGCGAAAAGTAAGACGACCGATACGTCCAAAGCCATTAATAGCTACTTTCTTTGCCATAACTTGATTTTTTTTAGCCCTGCTTGTTGCAGGTTTTTTTTGACAAAATAAATTGTTAGAATATTTAGTGTCTTTTTGACACTAAGGTTATTTTCCCCCTAAAGGTAAAATACTTTAGGCAAAAGTACAACTTTGAATTATAAATTTATTGACATAAAATTAAAGTCATATTTTGAGTATAATAATTCAGACATAAAATGATTTTAAATAAAAATATTAAAAAGATGAAATCTTTTTTGGATTTTTGAAAAATCAATATATCTTTGCGGTGCTTTTGAAATAAGGGTTTAAAGAAACCCGTCAAAATCTACTGCAAATTTAGATAAAATGTATTTCTAAAAGAGTTTATTTTTAGAAATAAAGTGTTTAGACTGGTAGATTTAATAATGTGTTTACTTTGATAAAAAGGCCCGTTCGTCTAGGGGTTAGGACGCCAGGTTTTCATCCTGGTAACAGGGGTTCGATTCCCCTACGGGCTACTATTTTTAATTAGTAATTGGGAAAAGCTAATTAGAAATATAAAATGAATTTGTAACTTAATTATTACTTATTCAAAATCAAATTTTCCTAAATTAATACAAAGGCCCGTTCGTCTAGGGGTTAGGACGCCAGGTTTTCATCCTGGTAACAGGGGTTCGATTCCCCTACGGGCTACAATTTTTTTACCACCTCATTTATGAGGTGGTTTTTTTTTGCCCAAAAGTAAGATTGGTATACTTAAATTTAATAGAATGATATTGTTTTACTAAAAAGCCTTGATGAAATTTAATTCATCGAGGCTTTTTAGTGAAATAATATTTTTTTTTAAAAATCGGTGTATTTCGGTGTCCTCGCGGTATTCGGTTGCCGGTACCGATACCTCGTGGATGCCTATCACGCAAGAGCGTCAAATAATTAATAATTATAGTTCTTTGAAAAATCCCGTGGAAACTTACTCTTTTGTCCTTTCTGAGGATTTCTTGCGTTGAAGTGTTAATATTACCACAAGCATCAACACATCAATACGAAGGGTTAAGAGAATTTTAATTTTGATTTCATCACGGAATTTGTCAAAGAGCCATATTTATAAACCGTATTGATCAATTAAATAAACCAAAGACAAAATGGACGCAACGCCCATATCTAATTCTCGTTGATTAACGGTTTCGATATTGTCGGCCGCTGTATGATGAACATCAAAGTAACGCTGTGAATCAGGAATCAAACCGATTAACAAACCTTTCTGGCTTTTTAATCTCGAAACATCTGCTCCGCTTCCACCTTTTGTTAAAGACAAACCATAAGGTTTCAAAAGTTCTTCAAATTTTTTGAACTTTGCAAAACGCTCCGGATAAGTATCTGAATTCCCTTCGCAGCCAAAACCTCTTGGCGTAAAACCACCTCGATCTGATTCTATTGCTGCTAAATGAAACTCATTATTAGCATTAGAAGCATCGGCATAAGCTCTTGAGCCTTGTTGACCATTTTCTTCATTCATAAATAAAACACAGCGAATCGTCCTTTTGGGTTGGTAATCGATTGCTTTCATCATTTGTAAAGTCGCCATTGCGTGAACAACGCCCGAACCATCATCGTGTGCACCTTGTCCAACGTCCCAAGAATCTAAATGTCCACCAATTAAGATAATTTCGTCTGGAAACTGGCTACCTTTTATTTCACCAATAACATTATAGGATAATTTTTTTCCCATCATGCGAGAAGTTGTTCTAAAATATAAATTAACGCCTTCTTCTTGTTTCAATATTCTGCTTAGTAATTCGGCATCAATTGTACTTACAGCAATAGATGGAATTTCTTTTATCCCATCATCATAACGACTTGTTACGGTTACGCCTGTGTGCGGCACATCATCTAAAGATGGTGTCACGGAACGAACTATCGCACCAACTGCTCCAAAATTCGCTGCTATTGCTGGACCATGAACACGCTGGTCAACTGCTCCGCCGTAAGCTGAGAAAGTATTAATTTGTGTGGCATCGGCAGGACGATTAAAGAAAACGATTTTTCCTTCGATTTTTGCTCGGCCTAACTTTTCAACTTCATCCAAACTTTGAACTTCGATAACTTCTGCCGTTAAACCATTATTTCCTGTTCCAATAGAATTTCCTAATGCTAAAACGGTTAAATCAATAGTTCCCATCGTTTTTGAATTGACGATTCTTGCCTGTTCTTTATCTCCTCTTTCCCAATGCGGAACATAACATGGCTGAATCCAAGTGGAATCTAAACCTAGGGTATCTAGCATTTGGCGAGTGTACTCCACCGCTGCCATTGCTTCAGGTGAGCCACTAATTCTTCCACCGATATTGGTTGTTAGGGAATATAACCATGGATAAGCCTGACTTTTGGTTAACGTTTCTCCGTAGATTTCTTTAATCTTGAAAGCATCTGCGTCATTTTGAGCTTGAATATTACTAATTGTAAAAATTAATAAACTGAATAAAATTATTTTTTTCATATTTCTTGTAGTGTGATTCATATTCTTACGTAAAGTATTTGTTAACAATAGTTTTCGTGAATGTAAAGTAATAGAAGTCAGTTTCAATATTAGGTAAGATGCCTAGAAATAAATTGACTTGACAAAAAAATGACATTTTTTTTCACTGAAATAAAATTTTAAAGACATAGTTATAACCGAATAAAATTTTTAAAGACCGATTGGTTTCTAAATTAGATAGTTCAAATATGGGTAAATGTAAAATGAGACTAAGTTGAAAAGGGCATCGCTGTTTTCCATAACTTGTTTAGTGCC